>NZ_JABSUZ010000044.1:0-42831 GCF_013284345.1 Brevibacillus sp. MS2.2 | reverse complement strand
TAAAAAGCTGGAAGTGAATTTTGACGAATATCAACGTTTTTGCTGGGAGTATACCATTCATCATCTGGAGTCAACGATTTCCTTTATGGAACAAAAAATGACTTCCTTGTTGAAACAACCAGCTTATTCCGTTTAACCACATAAAGCGAAGGGCTCATGTCTTGTGAACAATGAGCCCTTCGTTTTTTTCATTTATTTAAGATTTTCTGGATTGAGGCATTCGAGCTCAGGAACAACGAAACGTCCGTCTTTACGGATCAGGCGATCGTCAAACCAAATTTCTCCACCGCCCCACTCAGGGCGTTGAATCATAACCAAGTCCCAGTGCACGGAGGATTTGTTTCCGTTAAACGCTTCATCGTATGCCTGTCCTGGTGTAAAGTGGAAGCTTCCATCGATTTTTTCGTCGAAGAGGATGTCTTTCATTGGGTTTTGGATGTACGGATTCACGCCAATCGCGAATTCCCCAACGAAACGAGCACCTTCATCCGTATCAAAGATTTCATTAATCTTCTCTGTATCGTTTGCAGTTGCTTCGATGATTTTGCCATCCTTGAAGGTCAGCTTGATATTGTCGTAGGTAAAGCCTTGGTAAGGAGATGGCGTGTTGTACGCGATCGTACCGTTGACGGAATCACGGACAGGAGCAGTGAATACTTCTCCGTCAGGGATGTTGGCTTCACCTGCACATTTGATTGCCGGAATATCTTTGATGGAGAAGGTCAGATCGGTGCCTGGCCCTACGATACGTACCTTGTCGGTTTTCTCCATCAGCTCGACCAAGCTGTCCATGGCTTTATCCATTTTGCCGTAATCAAGCGTGCACACTTTGAAATAGAAATCTTCGAAAGCAGCGGTGCTCATATTAGCCAACTGAGCCATGGATGCATTTGGATAGCGAAGCACGACCCATTTGGTATGTGGTACGCGAATGTCCAGTACAGGACGGGCTAGCAGCTTGGAGTGTAGCTGCATTTTATCTCCAGGCACATCAGAGAGCTCACTAATGTTATCGCCACCGCGGATGCCAATGTAGCAATCCATTTGCTTCATGAAAGCCACATCTGCTTCACGCATGATACCCAATTGTGTTTCGTTGGCACCCATCAAGAGTTCGCGCTGAACGGATTGGTCGATCAGTTGGACAAACGGATTTCCCCCAGCTTCGTATACCTTGGCAATGACGGCTTTTGTCAGATCGGTAACGTTGCCAATGGAGTAAATTAAAACGTTTTCACCAGGCTTGACAGTCGCCGAATAATTGACGAGGACGTCAGCCAGTTTTTCAATTCGTGAATCTTTCATAGGAAGGGGATCCCTCGCTTTCCATATCATTCTTATCCATTGTACACAACTCAAACAGAAAAAAGCTACCCACTGACGAGGGTAGCTTGCGGAGGAAACGCGCTTGAAGGATTCGGTACTTCATGTATATGCAACGACCTGCTAAATATGGCTATATCTTCGGGGAAGAAAGATTAGTCGCAGCTGCACCCGATAATAACCAGCAGGATGAAAAGAATCAAAACCAGAGTGAAGCCGTCGAATTCTCCATTAAAGATGCCGCTCATCGAATAAACATCCTCCTCATATGTGTGTTAAGCCTCTTGTGCTTACATCTACAACATATGGGTGATCGCATAGGACCGAACCGGGCATCCGCCCATTTTTGAGAAAATTGTTTGGGGAATCTCTCATTTTTCATACTCTTGCAGTTCTCGATGTTTATTATTCTGAAAAGCAGGAAAAGCTAGAGGATACCAAAAGACTTTGCAAGTATGAAAGGATGTTTATGTGATGCAAAGATCATTATCTAGCATGCAGCATGATCTGGTACAAATTACGATTAATGTTGGAGAAGACTTTAAATCCATTGTGTGGAAAGCGCAATACGACATGGACTTCAATACAGAATGTCTCTTTTGTTTCTCCGAGCAAATTACCGGCTACCGTGTAGAAGACGAAGACGGAAAAGCGGGGAAAGTCGCCGTTTGTCCGCATTGTGAAAAAGTAAACGCCATCTACGCGTAAGATTGAAGTTTGATGGCAAAGAAAAGACGATGTTTCTTGCAAGCATCGTCTTTTTTGCGTTCTTTCAAGTTTTGGAAGGTACCGATGAACGCCCACAACTCGTGAGAAGAAAAAGCACAGGGCTCGCAGACCTTGACAACGCCTACCCAGTCGGAACTTAAAAAAGGGGACCACGCTTGTCGAACACTTCTTCCCTGAGATACATCCGCCCGTAGGGTGGCTTTGGCTCGACGGTCCCCTTTTTGAAGTGGAGACGGCCAGTGAATCTCCCATGCTGGCGTGTCAGAGTCGAAGAGAACTGTGCTTTTTCTTCTCCTCCACTATGTTGACTCAAACCAAATAGACCGCGTCCTTCTTAGTCTATATCTGACTCTATATCCACCAAGTACCACCTGTTCTTTAGCAGGATTGAAAGGAGGCTTCTCGAATAGTATGAGAGACATACATAAGTAGATAGGTAGGGGTGAACACCGTGCAAAAGAGATGCAACCGCTGCGGGAACGAAATGGAGATCGAGCTGCGCAACGTCGTGTACCGAAAACGGGTTAAAATCATGAATGTACCTGTACACGTATGCGTGGACGAAGACTGTGACCATTCCCAAGTGGTAGATGTGATTAAGAATGATTTGAAGTCACTCATGGAGGAACTGGGCCAACATCCGCAGCGCCAGGCAATCGAATTCGAAGAGATGTCAGAGTTATCCAACTTATTGGTATTGATTGCTAATGAGAAGGTGAATTCGACCGTAAGAGAACTACTTGGTGAAAAAGTCAACGAGCTATTGGATCTGTTTTTGTTGGCGCAGTCCCTTGGCGATGAAAAATGGATGCTGGAGCTACGCGAGCGTCTAACAAAAATTATGGTGTAAGGATAAAGAGATGCCTAGAAGAAAGGTATCTCTTTTTTCATTGCTCCCCTGCACCGCAAATGTAGACTTTGCCGCTTGGACTTATGTATACTGATAGGCACATAAGATAAGGAGAGATGAACGATGTCACAAAAACAACTTCACTCCATAGAAGAACTGGATGAGTTCGTAGCGAAAAATGGGAAAAGGCTTTTGTTTAAGCATAGCACGATCTGCCCAATCAGTACGTCCGCTTATGAAGAGTTTCAGGCGTATTTGCAGGACAATCAAGTGGAATCTGCGGTCATTCTGGTACGGGAGGATCGCCCTGTCTCCAACGCCGTAGCGGATCGTTTTTCCATCAAGCACGAATCCCCGCAAATCTTTTTGCTGGAAGACGGCGAAGTAAAATGGCACACGTCTCACTGGAAAATTACAAAGGACGCGATTGGTCAGGCGCTCAACGTGTAATCAAAAAGCCGGAACACCTTATAAGCGAGGTGAATCCGGCTTTTTGCATGGAGAAAAAGAGCGCTGGAGAAACTATTCCCAGAATAGCTCCAACTTGTCTCCACTTTTCAATTCTGTCTGGAAGTTGGCTTGTTCTCCGTTGACAAGCATGACGAATCCGGAGATGCTCTCACGGTCGGGCTTTTCCAAGGACACATCGACAAAACGGAAGACGTCGCTAAACACTGGTGAAGACGCAGGTGAGGATTTTACCGTGATGTTGGCACCTTCGCTCACGGGATCGGAGGCATTCGCCGCCTTTCCGTCTACCGTAATCGTTACCTGTGCGACAGGCAATACGACTCGTTCACCATTGAAGTGGACGGTCATTGTCTCCTGTACCCATTCTTCCAAGGGGATGACATCCTGAATGGAAGGGGCGGGGACTTCATCTTGCCGGTATACGAGGACATCGCCTTGCCGGACGACATCTGTCAAGGCAGCTTGCCTTCCGTTCAGCTCAATCACCTCGATATGGGACGGAATCGTGTAATCTTGTCCATTCACAGAAAAATGCAAGCCCGACTCCACTGATGCTTTTAGTTCGGCGAGCTCTAATACCTCATATACTGTGCGGGGGAGACGGATGTCCACCTCGGCACGATCAGTAATTAAAGTATCGAGAGTAGCAACCACTCCGTTAACATGTACGACTGGACCGAGTGAGTAGGGACGATCATTGCAGATCACCTCAAGCGTGTCCAGCTCAGCGAATAAATCTTTGGCAAACACACGCGCATCCTCGCCATTTGTACCTGCTACTACGGTGATTTGGTCCCCGTCATTGATTGGCGTGTCGAGACTGACGCTCTCTTTGTTGCGCTCAATTACCGGCGCCGTACCATGACCACCCGGAATCATTTTCATACGTCCGTTTACGGTAACGGTCATTGCCATTCCGGGGCGACCATACAGACGGCGGATATCCAGTCCAGATGCAATGAGCGCATCACCCAACGTCATTTTTCGCAAATCGAAAATGCGTACAGGAGAGTCATTGACTGTAACGGTTACATAGCGCAACGGATGACGGCGCGCAGCAACAGCAATACCGACTGGCGTTACGAACTCAGGCCCACTGAGCGCAGGATTTTCTCCGACGTACTGTTTGATCGCATCGCCGCCTCTGACAGCAACACGGGCGGCAGGAATATTCAAGACCTGAGCGACTTTTCCAGTAAGCCCAGGGGTGAGGCTACCGCCGCCGATCAACATGACCGCTTGCGGAGCTTTTCCGTTGAGCTCCAATATTTTGAAGGCAATTTTATCTGCGAGCTGCTGGATGTCTGCTTCAATCGCACTTGTTACCTCGGCCGCGCTCATCGTATGCTCCATGCCGAGAATGTCGGTGAAGGTGACGGACTCCTCGGTGGATAAGACACGCTTCACTTCTTCTGCCATCGGAAAATCCATGAGAAAGGCGTTCATTATCGCATCCGTGATTTCATCTCCTGCAACAGGCACCATGCCGTAGGCAGTAATGGCCCCTTCCTCAGTCAGCGCTACATCAGAAGTACCTGCCCCAATGTCCACCAATGCAATATTCAGTCGGCGCATAGTCACAGGAATCAGGACATTAATCGCCGCAATAGGCTCAAGTGTCAATGCCTGCATTTCTAGATCGCATCGTTTCAGAGCAGCGATCAGCGAGTCGACAACCACGCGTGGAAGGAAAGTTGCGATCACATCTGCGCTTGCTATGTCACCCCGCTGGTCAATCAGACTTCCGATCAACTCTCCATCCAGATGGTAGTTGACGACGCTGTAACCGACGCAATAATAGCGGGTGACGTCTTGATCCTTTAGTTCTTGGGCTAATGCGGCTTGGGCCTCCTGTACAGCGGAAAACTCCAAAGCGACAACATCATCACGCGAGATGAAGGCATGTCTGGCTAACGGCATGTCCACACGAACGCGGCGGGTGCGCAATGACCGACCAGCAGCAGCGACCGCTACCTGATGAAGTTTGCCGTATTTTCCTTCCAGCTCCTCTTTTATTTGTTGAATCACCTTAGCTACGGCGACAATATCGTGAATTTGCCCATCGAGCATGGAGCGTTCATCGTGCTCTCGAATTGCGCAGTCCAATACGCGGTACTGATCGCCGGTCGTTTCCACGATCAGGCCGACCACGCTGCGCGTTCCAATATCTAATGAAAAAATAAGCTCAGGGGCTATGATGTCAGACAAAAGTAGGTCACTCCTTGTAAGAGGTTGTTCAAAAAGTCTTTACAATACTTATCGGTGTTTTTGGACTGAAATGGAAAGGAACATTCACTTTTAGCTAGAACATATATCCAAAACTATTCGATTTAAAAGGGAAAGAATCCTGTCGAAGCAAGGAATCTTCTTCGGTTTGACGAATAATTTGAAAAGATAAAAAAACAGAAAAAATTTACTTTCGCGCTTTTTGGCGCTAAACTGCTGACAAGGGTGTTTGAATCGATTATAATTACCCTAATTTATCGATAAATCCCTATATAAAAAGAGGAGAGTGGAGAGAGATGGCACACGATCAGATCGAAACCATGCGCAAGCAGATAGACGAGATCAACCTGCAAATTCTTGAATTGGTCAACAAACGAGCTACCTTGGTTCAAGAGCTCGGCAAAGAAAAAGAAAAACAGGGCAGCAACCGTTTTGACCCAGAGCGTGAGCGCCAAATGCTCAATCTGCTCGTTGAAAACAATAAAGGTCCTTTCAATGACAATGCTATTCGTCATTTGTTCAAGCAAATTTTCCAGGTTTCCTTAGATCTGCAAGACGACGATAAGAAAAAAGTACTCCTCGTTAGCCGTAAGAAACAGGCAGAGGATACGGTTATCACTGTAAAAGGCGTAGAGTTCGGTGGAAAAAATCCGATTCTCATCGCAGGCCCTTGCTCTGTGGAAAGCTACGAGCAGGTAAGAGCAGTAGCAGAAAACCACGCAAAACGCGGACTGCGCACACTGCGCGGTGGCGCATACAAGCCTCGTACTTCGCCATACGACTTCCAAGGACTGGGTGAAGAGGGCTTGCAAATCCTCAAGCGTATCGGGGATGAGTTCAACCTCGTAACGATCAGTGAAATCGTAACGCCAGCAGATCTTGAGATGGCGACGAAATACATCGATGTCATCCAAATCGGTGCTCGCAATATGCAAAACTTCGAGCTGCTGAAGGCGGCAGGTCGTGTGAACAAGCCGATCCTCTTGAAGCGTGGCCTCTCTGCTACGATTGAAGAGTTCATCTACGCGGCAGAGTACATCCTGTCCGAAGGTAACACGCAGGTCATGCTGTGCGAGCGTGGAATCCGCACGTATGAAAAAGCGACACGCAATACGCTCGATATTTCTGCAGTACCACTCCTCAAGCAGGAGACGCACTTGCCAGTGTTTGTAGACGTGACGCACTCTACAGGTCGTCGTGATCTGCTCTTGCCTTGCGCGAAAGCAGGTTTCGCAGTCGGTTCTGATGGAATCATGGTAGAGGTTCACCCAGATCCAGATGTAGCATTGTCTGATGCGAAGCAACAGTTGAACATTCCACAGTTCAACGAGTTCGTTGATGAGCTGCTCACTTCTGGTTTGTACAAAGGCGAGATTGTGGCAACGAGAGCATAAGAATACCTTTCGAATACGATTTGAGGGTCCTTCCTGCGCGCGGAAGGACCTTTCTCATTTGACGAACCATTGGCGACCAAGTAAGCTAGAATTACGTGCTGATATTGATGAAGGAGGAGAGGACATATGGAAGACAACCATCAATGCTGCTCGACTGATCGGTCCACCGAAAGGCCGGATAAAATCAAGTCTAATCTCATCTCCCGTCTGAATCGGGTAGAGGGACAAGTTCGCGGAATTCGCGGAATGGTAGAAAAAGATGTCTACTGCGACGACATTCTCAATCAAATTGCGGCTGTGCAGTCTGCCCTGAATGCGGTTGGGAAAATGCTCCTCGAAGGACATATGAAAAGCTGCGTGATGGATCGCATTCAGCAAGGCGATCATGAAGTGATTGATGAGCTTTTGAAAACGATGAACAAACTCATGAAGTAACGGGTGCACAAGCCGTCAAAAACGATTGCATCGGCATACGGCTTGTCGTATCATAGGTGCATATATTTATGAAAACGTTTATGAAAACCAAAAAATAGGGAAAGTGAGGGTGCATGATGCCGGTTACTATATACGACGTAGCAAGAGAAGCGGGGGTGTCGATGGCGACAGTTTCCCGCGTAGTCAACGGGAATCCCAACGTAAAGCCTTTGACCCGAAAAAAGGTATTGGCTGCGATTGAGCGCTTGGGATATCGACCAAATGCGGTTGCTCGTGGACTCGCCAGCAAAAAAACGACAACAGTTGGTGTCATCATCCCGGATATCTCCAGTTTGTTTTTCTCCGAATTGGCCCGAGGAATTGAAGATATCGCTACCATGTACAAATACAATATCATCCTGTGTAACTCTGACCAACGGATGGAAAAGGAATTGCAGCTCATTAATACTTTGCTCGAAAAGCAGGTGGACGGGCTTCTGTTTCTGGGTGCAGAAATCAAAGAAGATCATTTGCAGGCATTAACAAGCACCTCTGTACCGACTGTACTCGCGGCGACTCGCGATGCGGACAACGTACTTCCGTCGGTTAGCATTGACCATTTCCAAGCGGCATACGATGCGACAGAAGCATTGGTTGCACGCGGGCACAAGCGGATTGCAATGATCGCGGGTCCTGCAAACGATCCATTGGCAGGGTTGATGCGCTATGAAGGTTATAAAAAGGCATTGAAAGATGCGGGTATCGAGCTGGATGAAGAGCTGATTGCGACAGGCAACTACTTTTATGAATCTGGCTTGTCCACTACAAAAGCGTTCCTTGCCCTTAAAAATCCGCCGACGGCGATTTTCGCAGCAAACGATGAGATGGCCATTGGTGCGATTCACGCCATTCAAGATTCTGGCCTGAACGTGCCAGGTGACATCGAAGTCATTGGTCACGATAATATTCGTCTGGTTGAAATGGTACGTCCACGACTAACTTCTGTCGTACAGCCAATGTATGATATTGGTGCGGTGGCAATGCGCCTGTTGACCAAGTACATGAATAACGAGAATGTCGAAGAGCATGTTGTGCTGCTGCCGCATCGAATTGAGTATCGAGAGAGCACAAAACCCGAGCAAGTTTGATCATAAAGGGACGTAGGCAATTGACAGCAAGAGGGGGATGGGAAATGCGTTACGGAATTATTGGCGCGATGGATGAAGAAATCGCGCTTTACTTGGAAGCGATGCAAGAGAC
Source organism: Brevibacillus sp. MS2.2 (assembly GCF_013284345.1). Classification (NCBI taxonomy): domain Bacteria; kingdom Bacillati; phylum Bacillota; class Bacilli; order Caryophanales; family Paenibacillaceae; genus Brevibacillus; species Brevibacillus sp. MS2.2. Next base: position 34,164 of record NZ_JABSUZ010000044.1, on the reverse strand, counting down.
GACTACTGCCACCAAAGCAGGCATTACCTATTACACAGGTAAAATGGAAGGCAAAGATGTCGTGCTGTGCAAATCAGGTGTCGGAAAGGTGAATGCTGCCGTGACGACACAAATCCTCATCGATTCCTTCCAAGTAGAACGTGTCATTTTCACAGGTGTTGCAGGAGCTGTTCATCCTGAATTAAATATTGGTGACATTGTGGTTTCGACGGATTGCATCCAACATGACATTGATGTGACACCACTTGGCTTTGAGCCAGGACAGATTCCGTTTACAGAGCGATGGACCTGGCAAGCGGATGCTGAGCTGATGCAGCAAGCGATCGATGCGGGCCAGGAGCTGGAAGCGGGCGTTCAAGTAGTGAGCGGGCGTATCTTGTCCGGCGACCAGTTCGTTGCCAGTCGGGAAAAGGTACAATGGCTGTATGAGCAATTTGCAGCACATTGTACGGAAATGGAAGGGGCATCTGTAGGACAAGTGTGTGCGATGAATGGCGTGCCATTTGTCGTGGTTCGCTCGATGTCGGATAAAGCAGACGGCTCCGCGCATGTAAACTTCGTGGAATTTACCAAGCTGGCTTCCCAACGCTCCTATGCGATTGTCCGTAACATGTTGACAGCTTCAGCAGCATCGACAGCTGCGGGAGTGATCGTCTACTCGACGAAAAACTGTGTGGATTGCGACATGGTTAAAAATTGGCTGACAGCAAAAGGCGTTTCCTTTGAAGTGCGCGATGTCATGACGAGTCGTGCCTATCAAGAGGAAGTGGAGCGCTTTGGCTTCATGGGTGTGCCTGTAACAGTCGTGGGCGATAAAGCGGTAAAAGGCTTCGCACCGTCTGAGTTGGAAGAGCTAGTGAAATAGGGTTTGGAATAGAAAAAGCGTGCTGACCAGTACCCAAAGGTACGAGGGCAACACGCTTTTTTTTACTTTTCATCCAATAGGTGCGTTCAGCATTGCACGTTCTAACGTAAGCCGATTTTTTTCCGTGATCTCTGCTCGTCGTGGAATTGTTGGGAATGGTTCGTCAAAAAGCCGAGATGGCAAGGGCAAATCCGTCTCAGGTTGCCAGCGCTTGAGCCAGGCTTCGGGAAGATCACCGTCCGTAAGAGGCTGATCGCTCATCTCACTCCAGACCAGGGTCCATGCCCGCGGCACCACCCGCCAAATATCGTAGCCCCCGCCGCCTACAGCAATCCAGCGACCGTCACAATATTCATGAGCGAGACGGTGAGCAAGACGAGGAATCGCCTGATAAATCTTCATTGAGCAAGACAAATGGGTGAGGGGATCGTATGCATGAGCGTCACAACCATTTTGGGTCAGGATGACATCCGGTTTGAAGCCAGCCGCTAGCTTTGATACCAACTCTTCATATACTTCCAGAAAAGAAGCGTCTTCTGTGAAGGCATCGAGCGGAACGTTGACAGAATAACCGTAACCGCTTCCATCTCCACGTTCAGACAAATTCCCTGTTCCTGGGAAGAGATACTTACCCGTTTCGTGAATGGATACAGTCAGTACATGAGGGTCATCGTAAAACGCCCACTGTACCCCATCTCCATGATGGGCATCTGTGTCGATATACAGCACGCGCGCATTCCAGTTTTTTCGCAAATAAGCGATCGCGACGGAGCAATCGTTGTAGATACAAAAGCCAGAGGCGCGTCCACGAAAGGCATGATGCAGTCCACCAGCGGGATTGAAGGCGTGTTCTGCCTGTCCACTCATAACCGCGTCCACTGCGTTTAACGTACCTCCGACGATCAGCGAGGACGCTTCATGCATGTTCGAAAAACAGGGAACATCCTCTGTCCCCAAGCCATAACTGGCTGCCTGCGGAAGCTCGTGTTCACTATGGCCCTGATCGCGAACAAATTGGATATAACGCGGGTCATGCACCAGGGCGAGTTCTTCATCTGTCGCCGGTCGGGGAGTCAGGATGTCTGAGTCTTTGAGTATTCCGTAACTGCTCATCAGATCATGTGTAAGGAGCAGACGACGCTGGTTGAACGGATGATCATCATGAAAATAATATTGCGTGTAGTCTGGAGAGTAGATCAGACGAGCATTTCGGCTCACTGGGGTATCCCTCCTTCCGTAGGTCCGATTACGGAAAAGCCCTTTTCAAGGAGCAATTGCGTCACGATACGAGGATCAATTGTCTGTACCCGAAAAACAAGGTTCTTTTTTGCGTGCTGTTTCCCAGGAAAAACCACGACGCTCGTGACATTTACTTGTGCATCGCGAAAGACTTGACTGACTTCTGCCAGCATGCCAACGCGGTCATCTACTTCGACTTCGATATGGGAGCTGGGCTTGTTAACGCCGAAAAGTTCGATCAGGCTAGAGAAAAGATCCGATTCTGTGATTAATCCTACGAGCCGATTCCCTTCGACGATGGGTAGTGAGCCGATTTTGTGCTCGTATAGTTGGAGGGCTGCGTCTTCGATGAAATCCAGTGGGTGGGCAGTGATGACTTGTTGATTCATGATATCGGCTACAGGCTTGTGCAGGACGGTGTCGTCATCGTCATGTGTCAGCAGGCGAGAGGGGAGGGCGTCTCGCAGGTCACGGTCCGAGACAATACCTACGAGTGAGTCGTTTTTAATGACGGGCAAATGCCTGATTCTGTTTGCACGGAGGAGAAGAAGCGCTTCTCCGATTGTAGTGGATGGCTGGATCGTGACAATTTTTTTTCGCATAATCTCTTCAATACGCATAAGAGTGACCTCCTGGAATCAAAAGGCATCCAAACTAGTAAAGAAAACGATTTTGAAACCGCATAGCATCAAAGGCAACGACTGTTTCTGGCGGTACACGCTTGCCGATTTTTGCCATGAGACAGTTGGCGGGATGTGAGCATATTTCCGGATCGTCTGTCGCCATCCAGCTCAGGCCTGCGCTACCCATGACCTTTTCCATGACCTTTCTGTATTGCCATACATCGAGTCCTGTTCCTTTCAGGTCCCAATGCCAATAATACTCCGTTGTAATAATGACGTAGTCTTCCATGGCGTCGTCCAAGAAGGCGACTTCCAGCAGCTTTTTGCCTACGCCACCCGCTCTCACTTTATGACTGATTTCAATCGCGCCCAGCTCCAGCAAATCGGGCAGTTGGGCTTGTGACCATCGCTCCAGTGGATCGGGGTGCAGAAAGGTTACGTAGCCGAGGACGAGGTCTCCTTCGCGTGCAATAATAATGCGCCCTTCAGGCAAATCCGCGATTTCGATGAGAGCTTCATGCTGCTGTTCAGGGATACGAAAAGCTTTCAGTCCTTCATCAAAGCGTAATGAGGCCAGATAACTTCCTGTAATCGGTCCTTCGACGAGCAGCTCCTTGTTGTTCACCATTAAGCTCAATGAATGATAGCGTTTGACGTGCTCCATCAGTTCCCCCCCTTACGTTTGTAGAAAAACAGAGATGGCGTCTAACCATCTCTGTCAGTTGTCATTCCAGTTTATTCTGTGGTGTTGGCAGTTACGATGTTAGAATGTGGCGATTCTCCGTAACTGTTGACTGCGGTAATGTAGTAGTTACTGCCATTCGGTACTTCTGCTGCGTGTGTAAAGCTTGTGCTAGAGACAGTACCGAGTAACAAATAGCCGCTTGCTGAGTCTGGGCTAAAATATACGTTGTACATCTGCTCAGACGAGCTGCTTCCTTTCCACTTTAGCTGCCAACCGTTAGGCGTGTTTTTGATAGACAAGGATTTCGGAGCAGCAGGTGGTGAAGCGGAATCTGTGTTTGTATTCGTGCCTCCTGATCCATCTGCTGGGTTCGTCACAGTTCCATCTGGATCTGTTTGACCATTCCCGTTATTGTCCATCGGATTCGGGATGCCTGTTTCGGTACCTTGATTTGGATCAGGCAACTGCCATGTCTGTGTAGATCCGACAGAAGCGATTGCGGAAGGCTGCGATTCATTACCAGCGATATCCACCGAAGTGACATAATAGCCTAAATCTCCATGGTGTGCAGTCGTATCGGCAAAAGTCAATTCCGACGGATCTTTCACAGTCGCTACTTTGACAAAGCCGTTCTGCACATCAGCGCGGTAGATGCGATAACCGACCAAGTCAGCTTCTTTGGCTGATTGCCACGTAAGCGTAATTTGCTTGCCAGAGCCTGTAGCCGTTACACCGCTTGGAGAAGATGGCGCTCCACCTGCCTCTGTACGAGGGTCTTCCTTGTCAGGCAGGCGTTGCTCCCAATCTGGTGGTTGGGTGGCGACCCTACTGTTTTTCGCTTGAATTTGCTCCTTGGTAGGCAGCGGATCAGGTGAGCGGTAGAAGACGCCTTCGGTAACAAAATCCTCAGGTGTTCCTTCCTTCGCCAAATAACGTTCGCCATTATACGTAATGACACGTGCTTTTTGGTGGGAGTCGTCTACCTTCGTCGGAACGAACTTGCTGTTGAAAATATCAGTGATCAAATGGCCAGCTTCCTTTGAAAGCTCACTTGGCAAAAGACCTGATTTCGAGTCAACAGTCGCGCTGACAATTCCTGCCGGCTTTTTAAAGGTGGAATCAGGAGGTGAAAGGTTCGGATGCTTCGCAATGACATCCTTCATGACTTTACCCCATACGACCATCGGAACATATTTGTCGGCGTCTGGCATTGGATATGGCTCGTCAAAGCCAACCCATACCCCCATGGACAGCTCTGGCGTGTAACCGACGAAATAGAGGTCGTTGCTGTTGTTCGTTGTTCCGGTTTTACCTGCCACATCGACTTTGCGCGGCACGTATTTGCGGATGTGTGTACCCGTACCGTTATTGACAACGGAACGCATCATATCAGTGATCAAGTATGCTGTTTGCTCGCTGTACACTTGCACTGGTTTAGTCTCATGACGGTAAATTACTTTTCCGGTGTTATCTTCAATTCGGTCAATCAGATAGGCATCCACGAAAGAACCGTGATTTGCGAATGTCCCATAGGCGTTTGTAATTTCCTCAACAGTTGTTCCGTAGGTGAGACCGCCAATTACGCCAGTGGCTGCATAGTTGTCAGCATCCACCAATGTTGTGATTCCCATTTTCTTCACGTATTCGAGAGCCGTTGGAATGCCAACTTTCAAATACGTCTTGATCGCCGGAATGTTCCAGGACATACGCAGTGCTTCACGGGCACTCATCATCCCTTGCCATTTGTTGTTCCAGTTCTTAGGTAAATGGGAACCGTTCTGGCCGTCAGCGAGTAGCACCGGAGCGTCATCGATTGGGGATGCTGGCTGGAGCAATCCCAGTTCAAAAGCAGGAGCATAAGCTGCAAGTGGCTTCATGGCCGAACCAGGCTGGCGTGGTACGGTGGCGTGGTTCGTCTGTTCCACCTTGAAGTCACGTCCCCCGATCATGCCGAGGATAGCTCCTGTTTTGTTGTGAATCAGCATTGCGCCGACTTCTTCCAGAGCATTTTCGATTTTCTCTGTTTTGCCGTTTGAGCGACGAATCGTATAGGTACGATTCTTACCGAAGTTTTTCGGGTCGGCTGCAACAGCCTGCATGATGTCATATACGCTCTTGTCGATCGTGGTATGTATCTTGTACCCTTTTCGCAGTATGTCGCGACGTTTCTCTTCAACCAGCTGTCGGTATTCGTTGCGGCCGATGGTTGATTTGTCTCGTCCTTTTTCCAAGAGGTCTGCATCCACAAGTTGACGTGCGGCACGATCTTCAATTTCCATCATCAAGAAAGGCACTTCTCGATAAGCTTGCTGCGTCGGTTTTGCTAGCTGTGCCTTTAAATCACTGGCGAGAGCTCCATCGTATTGAGTTTGTGTGATGTAGCCATTTTCCAGCATCCGATCCAGCACCATTTTTTGGCGTTCCTTCCCGCGCTGATAGCTTTCTGCACGGAATGGAGAGTAGGCACCTGGATTTTGAATCATGCCCGCAAGATAGGAGCCCTCAGCGAGCCCGAGCTCTTTTACATCTTTGCCAAAAATCCCTTTCGCGGCAGCCTGAACGCCGTATACGTTTGAACCGTTGGCGTTTTTTCCAAAGTAAATTTCGTTCATGTAGGCTTCCAGAATCTGATCTTTGGAAAACATGCGCTCGATTCGAATCGCGGTAAAAATTTCACGTGCCTTACGGGTGTGGCTAACTTCAGCAGAAAGGATTGTATTTTTTACAAGCTGCTGTGTAATCGTACTACCACCTGTTACGACGGGCTGGTTGGTAATTTCCTGAATCGCTCCGCGCATGGTAGATTGAAGCGAAACTCCGGAGTGGTGGTAGTAGGTTTTGTCTTCAGTTGCGATGATGGCATTAATTAAATAGGGAGAAACGTCTGCTTTCTTCACCAAACGTCGATCGCCTTCTTCGGCCCGCAATTGGCCGATCAGAGAGCCGTCGTTGTAGTAGGCGAATCCAGTCAGATAGTTAGTGAAGATTTTATTCTCCAGTTCCTCCTTGCTGCGCACAGGCTCGTCCTTCACGAGTGCGGCAACATAACCTGTCACGATTCCTCCTGCGACTGCAGCTCCCATTAGCCCGAGTACGAAGACGATTTGGAAGATGATCCAGAACGTTCTACCACGGCTTCTGCGTCGCTTTTTCTTCGTCGGTTCAGAGGAAGATGTGTGGTTATTCGACATAATCTACGACCCCCTAGCATACCCCCTGATTATACCATACGAGGAACCTAGAGGATAGAAAATGCGTAGGAATTAGCAAAATGTGTCAAATACCGTTGAAAGTTGTCGGGTGTATGAAAGCAATAAAAAAAGAGCAGGCCGACAAGCGGCACTGCTCTTTTTCTTTTTATCCTCAGACGATTAACGGCTGTAGAACTCAACGATCAGAACTTCGTTGATTTCAGCTGGCATTTCTTCACGGTCTGGCAGACGAGTGAAGGTACCTTCAGCAGCAGCATCGTTGAATGTAACGTAGTTCGGCAGGAAAGTGCGACCTTCCAGAGAGTCCTTGATCAGTTGCAGACCACGGGACTTTTCACGAATGGAGATTACATCACCCGGTTGTACGCGGTAGGATGGGATGTTTACTTTTTTGCCGTTTACCAGGAAGTGACCATGGTTTACCAACTGACGAGCAGCTGGGCGAGTTGGAGCAAAGCCCATGCGGTATACCAGGTTGTCCAGGCGGGATTCCAGCAATTTCATGAAGTTTTCGCCCACTACGCCAGCCATTTTGCTAGCATTGTCGAAAGTGCGGCGGAATTGTTTTTCGTTAAGGCCAAACATGTGGCGCAGTTTTTGCTTTTCTTGCAACTGGATTCCGTACTCGCTCAGTTTACGACGGTTGTTGTGACCGTGTTGACCTGGAGGGAAGTTGCGTTTGATGTCTTTTCCTGTACCATCGAGGGAGATACCCAGACGACGAGCCAGTTTGTGACGAGGTCCTGTGTAACGTGACATGTTTTCATTCTCCTTTAATATGGATTCGCAGGTGTTTACTTCCGGCAGGTTAGTTCCTACTTTATCTACACGAACTTCGGACGGTAGCGTTTCCGCATCGTGCTCCTCACAGATGATCAGCCGCAGTCTGTAAAGGGAGGGAACTAAGAGGGTACATCCTTCCGTTTTTACCTACAATCAATGCTACCCTGTACACATACATTCAATAATACTAGGCGCGATATAGTAAAGTCAAGGGAAAAGAAGCGCGCCATCCGCCGCAAGAAGTGGGATGGATGGCGCTTTTTGGGTTTTATTTTCGCAACAAAGTAACGGGACCGTCTGGATTATCCCGTTTTTCGAGGAAACGGGTAAAGGTAATGGCTGCATCAGCACGAGGGACGAGGCTTTGTGGCTGGAACTTCTGCTTGTCAGTTGGCACGATACCGAGTGTAGTCGCGATGATGATCGAACCGCGGTACTTCGAATTGGCAATGTCTGAGAGCTGGGACTGGAACATGCCAGGGAAGTCCGTCAGTTTTTTGTAACCGAGTGCACGAACAATCATATCAGCGAGCTCTTCACGTGTAATCGTCTCATTTGGGTTCAGCTTGGAAGCATTTTTATCGAGAAGACCGCGATCAACAGCTCCTTCTACGGCTGAGAAGAAGCGCGAACCATTTGCCACATCGCTATAAGTGGCCTTGCGTTCCAGAGAGTACTGTGGATAGTGATTGCCTTGGTTGAGACTGATCATGAGCATTTCAATCATTTCGCCACGTGTGATCGGTTTTTGCGGCATAATTTTGCCGTTTTCAAGCGTGAGTGCGTCGTATTCATACATCAACAAGAGTTCCTTTTCCGCCGGATGACCCTCCAAATCGGCAGGAGCCGGACGATGAAGCGCAATCGTTTTGCCAGTAGAGGTGGAGCTCCACTCGCCTGTTACAGCATCAAGGTAATACGGCTGCTCAAACGGCGTCATTGTCGCGCGATAGACGATCTTGGCAGTTCGCTTCGGTGTGTAGGAAGGCTGCTCTTTCGCGCGTTTGGCATCCTCAGGAGTAAGAGGGACGAGGGCGTATACTTCCTCTGCTTTTGTCTCTGTCCACCATTTTTCGCTCGCTTCGGCAGCAGGCAGATGCTTGGGAACTTGTGTCGGGTATGTTTCGCTGCCCAATTCAGTACTGTAACTCATTAGATCGCCTGTTTCTGTGTCAAACGTGAAGTAGGCAGAGCCGCTAGCTGCAGCTATTCCATTGATAAAACGCTCAAATCGGATCTGCGTCCGCTCGGAATCAACGGGTTGGTTTTGGATTTCCTCTTCAAAACGCTCTGTCCAGTAAAGCTGGTGGGCCATGGTTGGCGCCAAATCACGAATCGTTTCCATCGCTTTTGCCTTGAATTTTTCCATGTCTGGCTTTTTAGAAGCGCTTGTTTTTTCTTTACGGCCACGGAAGTCCTTGTCCAATCGGTAGATATCCCCGGTTACAGCATCCACGGAGACATACGCAAATCCGTCTTCGCTATTGCCCTTTTCGCCGAATTCGAGATCCCAGACAGGACGATTGCCACGGTAGTCTCTTTCATTGTAATTGGCAGAACGAAGCTCGTAGTTGGACAACTTCAATGCTTTCGATGCCCATTGCACAGCTTCCTCTTGGGAGAGCGGTTGTCCGCTGCGGCGTGCAGATAGGACCTTGCTGCTTACAGGCTCAGGATCTTTCGCTGGTTGATACGGAGTTAACGATTGTGTCAATGCTTTCCCGTTCTCCGCATCAATGTAGAAGGTGAAAGGATTCGTATACCCGAGAGACGGCTTGTTATTTTGCGTCTCCATCCGTTCCCACGGCAGCAGGTAAACTGGTTTTGGATTCGCTTGTTCTTTAAACAGTTTCTCAGCTTCTTCTTCCGAGATTGTCGCATCCGTGTCCTCGAAAGTCACGTCGTTCCAGGACAGAGAATAGTTGGTCACTGTGCCGGAAGCATCTACCGTGATATCTGCGCCGTTATCAGGAAAGAGAATGCCGTCCACGTCACGAACAAAGCGGAAATTATAGTAGACTTCCGAGTTCAGGGGAGTTTTTGGCTCTGGCATATCGCGCGTATACAGTCTTGTTTCCGCTGCTTTTCCTGCATTGTTTTTCTCGAAAAAGCGCTTCGCCTGCTCTTGCGCCTCTGTATAGGAAATTCGTTTTGCATAAGGAAGCGAGGAGGCTTCCTGCTCTTGACGCGAATAGGAAGTCAGCTCGCCTGTATTGGCGTGGATACTTGCGCTATAAGATAGAAGGACTTTTCCGTTTTCCGGATCTTTCTTCACCCAACTAAACGACCATTCTGGAAATGGGCGCCAGCTATCCGCTGAACGAAATGACACATTCTGCACCGTCATTCCTGCGGTGGGTACTATTTTGGTAGCGAGTGCCAAGGCTGCTTCCTTGGACAGCTTTGCTTTGGCCTGTGCCACGGAGTCTGCTTGTGCCACAGTAGTCGCCATTTTATTGGTACTTACATGAGGTGACTGTGCATGCGCTTGAGCCACAGGCAGCAACAGACTGGCAGATAGAACAAATGAGCTGGACCGAATGATCCACGGTTTCATAGGAACCCCTCCAACGATGTCATATTCTTCTTATCACCTCTGACGAGAGGAAGTAAAAGTTCGTTTCAGTTCAAATTCACGAAAAAAGCACCCGGCATTTGCAGAAAGGAATGAAATATAGGAATTTTGTACCAAATGTTTTTTTATCAATCTAGAATTGTGAACATGCATCTTATATAATAAGAAATACTATCCATAGAATACAGAACGGTAAGGAGATAATTCGTTTTGGAAACCATTATGTATCTCATTCGTCATGGAGAGACGGAGTGGAATCAGGTTCGTCGTATACAAGGCCACAGTGACATCGCATTGAACGAGCTCGGGGTACGTCAGGCCGAGCAAGTAGCAGGCAGATTCCAAGGCGAGACGATTCACGCTTTTTATTCGAGTGATCTCAGTCGGGCACACGATACGGCTGCCAAGATTGCTGGCAATTTCCAATCCTCTGTTTCTACGCGGACAACCTTGCGGGAGCGCTGCTATGGGGAGTGGGAGGGGCTCACCTATGAAGAAATACGTGAGCGGTTTGAAAATCAGGATGAAGCCTCCTGTGGAATTGAGACATTCGAAGACATGCAGCGTCGAGCTGTAGCTGCCATGACAGAAATAGCAGGGAGTCATCCAGGTGAGGCGATTGTCGTTGTCTCGCATGGCGGTCTCATTAATAGCTTCTTGCATTATGTGACGGTAGGAGAACAAGGAACGGGTATCACACGTATTGATAATACCGGTATTACGATATTTCGGTATGTAGATCGCAGGTGGGAAGTTCTATCCGTTAATGATACAGACCATTTGAAAGCTTGAGAAAATGCTGAGAGAGGGAGTTTCTCGTGTCAAGCAAAATGTTGGGGAAGTTAGAGACGGTCTTTTCCTACACGGCCCATTTTATCTTACAATCTTGGCCGGAAAAGCGCCCAGGCATCCTTTTCTTGACAGATTCCGGGGGCCGCGTAATCAACTTCATGGAAATGCAGGTTGGTCCATCTCGGAATTCTCAAGGGCTTACCCTGCAACACGATGTATCGATTGGCAAAGTCTTTGATTTTATTGAAGAGGCACTTTCCTCCAAAGAGATCGTAGTCAAAACGAGAAGTGAAATGAACAACGTATGTGGAGCCTTTCCTTTGTGTGAAGAAGATGGGAGGGTTCGAGCTGTCATTGGCATGATAGCGCCCGAAGACCAAATCCAATTCGATTTGTCATCCTACATGCGCGGGCTAGAGCCGTTGATTCGCATGGGATATGATGCGTATATTCAACACGTCACCAGCCAGATTGTCATGGATTTGACGTTGCATGATACGACCAAAGAGCTGCTGCAAAGCTTGACGGGTCAGGTCAGTGACATTATCCAAAAAGGCTATTGTTCGGCCGTAAAGCTCGCGGACAATGCCACGTTGATTCCGCAGGAGAACGTAACAACACAAGAGGCGGAAGTTGGACAAACCCACATTGCTCAACTGGTTTCGAGATTCGGCACGACGCAAATCATGCCTTCCATTTTGGATGACCACAGGCTTGTGGTCGTTCCTGTCTCCTTGAACCAAACACCGCTCTACGCATTGTTTTTGCATCTGCCACCCGAAGAGACAGATTGCGTGTACGATGAACGGGATGTTGCTTTTTTGCAAGAAATAGGCGCGAAGGCAAGCTGTGCGCTTTGGCGTTCGATCATGTCGGACGACCTGCGTCGTGAAGCGAGCAAAAAAGATTTGTTGTATCAATTGATGTCAAAGATTCAGGCATCCATTGATGTGAATGATGTTTTGCATGAAATCGTGACGAGCATTCCCAGTCTTTATCCGTACTTGTCGGCAGAGCTTTTCCTGACGGTTGAACCCAATGCAACCACCCCGGTCAAACAGCTTTCTTTTCAAGAAGTAGAGCCGTCTACCAGTACCAAGGCCTATTTGGAAGGACGTCTCATTGCCGAAGAAGTGGGGGAAGGGGAGCAACAGGTGACGGTGATCGCAGCGCCACTCTTGGGCAAGCAGGGCATCTACGGTGTATTGCAAGTGACGTCCGATCAGCGAATCACCCTGAATCAGCATGAAAAGGACTACATCTCCATCTTGGCGGATACTGCTGGGACTGCGTTTGAAAACGCTCAGCTCTATCAGCAATCGCGCAATTTGATTCGAGAATTACGTTTGATTAATGAGATGGCGCGCCAGTTGAACAGAAGTCTTGATTTAAAGGAAATTCTCGATTTTGTTACGACAATGATGCGGGCTACCTTTGATGCGGAGTTTTGTGCCATCTTGCGAAAAACGCCGGGCGAGGATTGCTTCGATGTACTTTCTTCCTCCATTCCAGCGTTCAATGGCATGGCTATCGATTCAACAGAAAAGCCATTTCAGCAAATATTGCAAAACAAGCAGGCGTTGTTGCTGGCTCAACCGGGGGCAGGACCACTTCCTTTTTCGCTCTTTACGTGCTGTTCCTTCATGGGGGTTCCGCTCGTTGTTGAGGGTGAGATTAGTGGAGTCCTTTTAGTCGCAGATTCCCGTTATCATTTTTTTAGTTTTGACGACTACAAACTCCTCGAAATATTTGGACAACACGCGAGCTTGGCAATGACCAACGCCGTCCTGCATAATGAAATGGAACGAATGGTCATTACGGATAATTTGACAGGTCTGTACACGAGAAGACATTTGAATGAACGAGTAAGAGGATCATTACAAAAAGACAACTATGGCTCGTTGATCTTGATCGATATTGATTATTTTAAAACTGTGAATGATACATTTGGCCATCAGGTAGGGGACGAGGTACTGATTCAGGTCTCCAATCTGATTCGACATAGCATCCGAGACAGTGATATCGCAGCAAGATGGGGTGGAGAGGAACTCGCTGTTTATTTGCCGCGTGTGGACAAAAACACCGCGCATTCCGTGGCAGAGCGCATACGGGAATGCGTCGAGCAGGAGACGTCTCCACAGGTCACGATCTCGTGTGGACTAGCGAAATGGAGCAGGGAGATGGATGTAAACCTGAGTGTAGAAGCGCTGTTCCATCAAGCAGACATTGCTTTGTATGAAGCCAAAAATTCAGGTAGAAATCAAGTTGTTCTCGCCTAGAGCCAAAACAATGGCTCTTTTCTCTTTTCGGAAAAAAAGGCAAAAAACTTGAGAGGTAGATAAAAAATGACAAAAAACGATGACAAGCAAAGGATCGCAACGCAAGTAGCACCTGATATTTTTTGTCTGGAAATACCTACGCCTTTTGATGTGGGGGCAGTAAACGTCTACTTGTTAAAAGGGGAACGCTTGACCTTAGTTGATGTGGGGCCATTGACCGACGATGCGTGGGCGGCCTTGACAGAAGGCTTAGAATCGATTGGGGTAAGCGTGCAAGATATCGAGCAAGTCATACTAACGCATCATCATGTGGATCACTGCGGGCAGTTAGAAAAAATACGAGAAACATCGGGAGCGAAGACGTTTGCCCATCCACAGGCAACCCCTTATGTACAGCAGGATGAGCAGTTTATGACTTTTCATGATCAGTTTTTCGAAGAGCTGTACATCCAGAGCGGTGTACCGGAAAAAATGATGGTCATTATCTCGAAATTTCACAAGCTGATGAAGACGTTTTCTGCGCCAAGCCAGATTGACTTTCATCTGAAGCATGAGCAAAAGGTTCCGTACTTGGAGGACTGGCAAGTACTGTATACACCAGGACATAGCCAAAGCCATCTGTCGTTGTATCGGGCAAAGGATCATGTCATGATTGGTGGAGACCATATCATCAAGCGAATTTCATCCAATGCCTTCATTGAACCACCCCGGAATCGTTCGAGTACAAGACCACTGACCTTGATCCAATACCGCACAGCGTTGCAAATGTGTGCGGACATGGAGATCGAACAAGTCCTCAGTGGACACGGTCAACCGGTTTACAATCATCGAGAGCTCATACTCGCCCGTCTGCAAAAGAACTGGGAGAGGACAGACACACTCCGTAGGCTTCTTGCAGATGGAGAAAAGACAGCTTTTGAATTGAATGCTCTCTTATTCCCAAACTTGTACAAAAAAGAATTACCATTGACGCTATCCGAGACATTAGGGCACATTGATTTATTGATGATTCTCCATCAGATTGAAGTGAGAGAGCAGGATCAAGTCTTGTATTACCACTTGTAAAACCTGATCGTGCAAGAGAAGCTTGCAAGTAGAATAAGCCTATTCCTCCCCGGAAACGCTAAAAGGGACTATTACCCTGGGACCCCACATGCGGCTGACCCAGGGTAGCCGAGGGAGGGTAGCATCTATGCAGAAGTATTTGCCCATTTGCGTGATGGCTCTTGTGTGTACAGTTGTTGTAGGTGGCTGTAATCAAATGAGTGTGAAGCAGGATGCGAATACAACGTTTGAACAGGTACGTGACAAGTTCGAAGCGCAGAAATCGTATGCGTTCTACGGCCAAACCAAGCTGTTGACGGCGAATAGTGCCAATGCGAACATGGTTAACTTTTCAGGCAGAAAGGACGGAGAGGCTGTTTACATGAACGTGAAGCTCTCTGTCCCGGAAGAAAACAGAGTGGACAACTTATCCTTGCTCAGCCATGGGAACAAGCTGTATACCAAGCATGATCAAAACGAAAGCTGGAAACATGTCGCAGGGGATAGCCCGGCCCTGCATCAAGAAATGAACAACTGGAACCCCATCGCTTCCTTTCAGCAAATCGACAACATGAAAAGAAACGTCCGGATGCTGCCTGATGAGAATCCAAAAGACGATTTTGAGGCGTTCGGAGTCGTATTGGATTCTGCCAAACTAAAGAGCTGGCTTGTTACCCAAATGCAAGAGCAAACAAAATCCGGAGCAAAAGTCCAATCGATAGCAGGGCGAGAGAAACCCTACATACCGAAGCTAAAGCTAGCGATGTCTCTCTCGGAAGGCAATTGGAGGGGGACTCCTGCCCATCATTCTGGACCCACAATTCAGTCCAAGAAAAAGGTGGACGTAAACGAGCTCGTGAACCAAATGGAAGTAGAGGCAGAGTACACGATTCACTACAATAAAAAAACGATGCTCCCCACAAACATGACGATGTCCATTCGATCTGCGTACGATTTGAACGATCAGCGTGTAAAAGAGCATACGCAGGTAGAAACATATTTGCAGCAATATGGAACAGTAGCCCCCATCACAGCTCCAGAGGAAAAAAGCAAATAGGGAGTAGGAGTAATCAAGTGAGACGTTCCTCTTGCTAAGCAGACAGGAGCGTCTTTTTTTCTGTCAGGGAAAATTGAAAAATTGAGGTAACGTGCTCGATGCTTTTTACGTACTTCTTATGTGAAAGAAAAACTATGCGATAGCGGTTTTTTTCGATGGAATCAGCATTTCGAGAAGGAATACTGGAAAACATTGTCGAACATACAACAAGACTATCTTTTTTCGTCGAATAATCTGTACAATAGGAAAGATGCCTGATGGATCAGACGAAAATGCGTATTTTATCCGCAGCAGCGAAGCTTTTTGATGTTCATGGCTACAAAGGAACCTCCGTAAGACAAATTGCCTCTGTTGCTCAAGTAAATTCCGCGCTGATTTCCTATCACTTTGAAGGGAAGCAAGGAGTCCTGGAGACGTTGATTGCTTCTTACTTTGAGACGATGTTTCGCCTATTGGAAGAACTGGAAAACGAGCAGGAAAACATCCCTGCCTATCAACGATTGGAACAAGTTGTGCACCTGTATTTGCAATTTCAATGTGAGCATGCGCCTATCACGCGTTTGATTCATCGTGAGCTGAGCGTAGAATCCATGCTTGCACGTGAAGTGATGACACTATATATGAGCCGATGGAAACACGGGCTTTCGCGCGTCATCGAGGGCGGTGTCGTCTCGGGTGAGTTTTTGCCCGTCTCTATTGATCGTACAGTACTGGCTATGACGAGCCAGATGATATATCCATTTTTGCAACCACAAATGGTTCGCCAGGTCTATGATCTGGAACCATCTTCCGAGGAGTTCGTCCAATGGCTGCAGACCTCGATTATGTGTTATCTGCGAGGTTCTTTGCTGCCTGCTTAGGCGTGGCCTCTCCCAATGAATGATTCTAGTAAGGGGATGTATGACAAGTGAAACGAAAACTATTCATGCTCTGTTTGGCAGGCATGTTGCTATATACGAATCCGGCTTATGCGACGCCGTTTCCAGATAAAAAAGACGAAGTTGTTCAGGACGCTGACAACTATTTGAAAAAAGAAGACAGGACGGCCTTTGCAAATTCATTGAACGGCATACCGGGCAGCTACAAAGTCGTGGTCGTGGAAAGCACGGCACCAGAAGCCGAATCTCCAGATATCTACGCGCAAAAGCTGTTTGACAATTACAATTTAGCCGACGATGCACTCATGATCGTACTCGACATGAACACCGAGCAGTTGGGGATTTATGCTGGTCCTAATTTGCAGGCAAAAGGTGCCACGATGGCATTGCTGCATGACAAGGTCGCGTCTTTCTATGAACCATTCCGTACACAAAAGCAGTATTTGACCGGGATTCAGACGTTAATTGCGGAAGTAAACCAAGAGCTTAGCCGTATTGAAAGCAAGCAAGCAACAGCAAAACCGGGTGCGACCGACGCTAGTAAAGCGGAAGAAAGCGAAAGCAGTAGCGCACTCGGAGGTATTCCATGGTGGATCTATCTGGTTGGAGCAGTATTTGCTGGGCTATCGATCGGCTTGATTTACGCGATGATCAGACGCCGTGCTATTTTTGCCCAAGTAGATGATGTAGAGGATTGGAAGGAAGAGCTCGTTGAAAAAATCAATGTCATCGAGGTAGAAAAACCGCTTCGTCGTTCCAGCGGCATGACAGAAGTACGTTATCACCACTTGGCTGACAAAAAAGAAAATCTGTTGCGCATTCGCATCCCTGATGTGGAAATGATGATTCTCGATGCAGAAGAGGCTTGCGATCGCTTCCGTTTTACGTTGGCACTTGGCATGCTAAATGAGGCGAGAGAGGCCATTTCAAAAATTGAGGAAGAGCTGAATGAGTTAAAAACAGACACTTCCAACGTGGCAGTTACCAAGCAAGAAAACAAGGTTGTTGTTCCTGAGATCGGAAAGCAAGTGGAGCAGATGGAACGACGCTTGTCCGATTTGCGTCTGGAGTACGGATTGTCTTTCCATGAGCTGAAAGCATCGCTCGATGAAGTAGATACGATGCGAAAACTCGTGAAAACTTCGCGGGCGGCAGGGGACGACATTGCGGCGTACGAAACCACACAAAAAGCTCAGCAAGTGCTTGAGCAGGTGGGACAAGCGATGGAGCTCATTCCGAAGCTTGTGCAACGCGTGAAAAAAGAATTGCCGGAAGAATTCAAGCATCTGGAAGAAGGAATCGAGCAGGCCGTTCGTGACGGCTTTGATTTAAAACAGGATTCCTTGGACAATGCCCTCTTGCAGGCGAAGCAATTGGTCATGTCCGCGAAAAGCGCTTTGGAAGAGGGCAGCCTGGAAATGGTGTTGACTCATGTCAAAGCGTTCGAAGTACTCCTTGATGCGACGTATCAAGCAATAGAAGATGGCGTTCTTGCCCGTGAAGAAGCAGCAGCGACGGTATATACAGAAGTGGAACCGCAAGCAGAAGTGAATCAAGACAAAGATGAAGCAGAATTTATACAGGTCGAAAAGAGAGCCGAAGTAGCAGAGGTGGAACAGGATGATTCGCTACAGCAAGTAGCTGCGACATCCGCGGCTGTGGAGCGGGAGATTCGTATACCTGAGCCGACTCCAGCTAGCGAGACCGAGCATTCTACCAGCGAGGCAGATTCTGAAAAGCCGACTCCTCTCCAGCAGTCGAAAGTAGAAGAAGAGCGAACGGTGCGAGGAAAATCCTCAGAGCTGAGTGAAGCTGAACGTTCTGTTTTGTTGCAAGCAATTCCTCAGCTTTTCAATAAAAAAGCACAAAAGCCTGCTCCAGCAGTTAAAGCTGAGGAGCCTGCTTACGTAGAAGAAGAAGAAGAGTATGAACTGGTCATGCCGAAGAGTCAGCCTGAACAGGAAGAGGTAATTCCGGAAGAAGAAGAGCAAACATATTTGGTCATCGAAACGGAAGACGATGCGCTGGATGAACTGGAGCGAATTTCTAACACATTAGTCCGCGTCCGTCAGCAAATCAAGCGCAGCTACTTGCCGGGGATTCCGGATCAATTGAAATACATGTTTGAAGAAGTCGTGCAAACGTTGGGCCGCGTGCAAACGATCATGGAGCAGTACCGCTATGATCTGGAAGAGGTGGCCATGCTGGTTCAGGACGCGAGTGATTTGGTCGACGAAACAGAGCGGATGGCAGAACGTATTATTACAACTTGTCAGATGGCAGAGGGTGCCATTCAGTATACAAACCGTTACCGTCGCCAAAATCGTCAGGTGAATGAGTTGTTGACAAAGGCAGAGATATCATTTCGACAACTGGCTTTCGCAGAAGCCTATCAGCTTGCCGAGGAGGCCCGTCTGGTAATCGAAGGCGCACCAGCCGAAGAGGACAACCGTTGGCTTCTCCGCCGTAAGAAAAAGGGATGAGTCCGATGATGATCTTTCCTCTGTTCTTACTGGTAGTTGGCATTATCGTCATGGTACAGCCGCGGACAAAACGCTGGCAATCGCGGATGAACGCCTATTTTCAAGGAGACGAAAGGCGCATCAAGCAGCGTGCCAACACGTTTTTTCTGTTGGGCTTAGCCTTTTTGTTCGCTGGATTTGCGTATTTGTTCCGCCTTGTCGGATAAACCAATAATGAATAGTAAAGCACCTGCTAGGAAAAGATGGACGTGCCTTCTTTTGTAGCAGGTGCTTTTTGTTGGGCAAAAAAAAGAAGCATCGCTCACGCAGGCGATGCCCCATCTAGGAAGATAAAGGGAGTAAGGTCTGTTAAACCAGCACATTACAACTAGGGGGGAGTAATGTGCTGATTTCTCTTTTCATGAAAAGAGAACCTGATTCATAGTTTCCCCAATCCCTCTTGGTCTAAACGTCATTCTCGTAAAAAAATTCAAATGCTTCCTGCGCACTATGTGTACCCGCAGAATGGCCGGACGAAAAGGCGATAGTGATGTTGTAGCCACCGGTATGGGCGTGGACGTCCATGACCTCACCAGCAAAATACAGCCCATCCATGAGCTTGGATCTCATCGAACGTGGATCGATCTCTTTCACGCTCACGCCGCCACCTGTAATGAACGCTTCCTCAAGAGAGAGCGTTCCCGTAATCGTGAGTGGAAAAGTTTTGATCAAGCTCGTGAACGTGCTCCACTCTTGTTTCTTCATATGGCTGTAGGTCGTTTCCTCCGAAATTCCTGCCATCGCAAGCAAGAGGGGAATAATCCGTTCGGGGAGGAAGCCTTTGATTG
This sequence comes from Brevibacillus sp. MS2.2, assembly GCF_013284345.1. Classification (NCBI taxonomy): domain Bacteria; kingdom Bacillati; phylum Bacillota; class Bacilli; order Caryophanales; family Paenibacillaceae; genus Brevibacillus; species Brevibacillus sp. MS2.2. The sequence goes on along the minus strand of NZ_JABSUZ010000044.1, from coordinate 14,822 downwards.
CATTTTTTACTGCCTTTTTTGGCTGCTCCTCAATCAGTTGCCAGCTTTCTGCCATGATTTCCTCGGCCGTTCTGTCAGGCATGAGATCGATCGTCAGAGATAGAGGTACCGCTCCGTATTTTCGTTGCGACACAGAGACATAGTGCCCCATTCGCAGGGAGGCGGGTCCTGATATTCCGAAATGAGTGAAGATCATATCGCCTTCTTGAGTGTTGATCTTTTTCCCATTGGGCGCATACAAGGTCATCGTGATATCACGCAGCGACAGACCCTGAATGGATTTATCGCGAATAAAAGAGTCATTGGCTGTAAGCGGTACTTCAGTAGGATACAGCTCTGTGATCGTGTGCCCGGCTGCTTTCGCCCATGCATAGCCATCGCCTGTAGACCCTGTCTGTGGTACAGAACAGCCTCCGACAGCAATAATTACACAAGGCGCGGTGATTTTCTCACCGGACTGAAGCATGATGCCGCCGACTCTCCCTTCCGAATAGAGAACTTCTTTTACAGCGGCATTTAAATGGATGGTGGCACTTTGGCGCTTCAATAAATCAATCAACGCTTGAGCGACTGTCACAGCTTTATCTGTGACGGGAAACATACGGCCCCGATCCTCTTCTTTTAACGCGACACCTATCTCCTCAAAAAACTGGATGATCTCCCGGTTGCCGAATTGGGTGAGAGCACTGTACATGAAGCGGCCATTTCCCGGCATTTGTTTGATTAATTCATCTTGCTCCTTGGCATTGGTTACATTACAGCGACCGCCACCAGAAATGATGAGCTTGCGTCCGAGTTTCGAGCCTTTTTCCACGAGACAAACTCTTGCTCCTTGACCAGAAGCAGCAATAGCAGACATCAGCCCAGAGGGGCCGCCGCCTATGATGATAACGTCATAATTGTATTGTGATCGATTCATTTCATTCTCGTCCTTTGTTGTATAGGGTTGGGGCAACCACCATTTTACCACAACCTGCTCACGGGGCGCGCAATTCTAGTTAGGATCGAGAGGACGAGGCACCTAAAATATCAGTCAATGGCTGCTTTTCTAAGACGTAACGTACGGTAGATTGACCACGGAGGATATTCGAGACGACATATCCTTTGGCAAAATACGCCGTGAACAATTCGCGCGTCATCTCTCTCCACAAGGAAGCGACGGCCATATCTGCTCGTTTTACATCCTGGAAGAAGGCAGGGACAGGGAGCAGTACAATAGGCTCTTCGCATGACAAATCTATTTCGATGGGATGTGGAATACCATCCTTGATTTCTAAACGCAACAGGTCAGGCACCTGTTCAAAAGAGGGAGTAGAGTTCTTCCCTGCCTGACGCGATTCCACACGATCGCTTCCGATAAACCATTCCACGAGGAAACGGTCTGTTGGCAGTCCACGATTGAAGTCGTCATCGAGCTGTCCGTAGCAGTTTGGCAAGTAAGTGCGAACGATACCGCCGAGCTTGGCTATGTTCAGAACACCGTTTACGGTTTCAAGCGGATCGTACGTCCATGTTATTTTGGAATAGCCTGCTGCCGCCGCTTCATCTTTTTGCAGCCATTTCATTTGTACGCCCAGCCCTTGCTTGCGATACTCTGGCAAAAAGCCGAGCATGTGCGAACAAAGATGGGGTTCTCCGTTGGTGAAGCCCGGGAAGCTGTACAAAAAGCCGATCATTTCCTCGCCATCGAACGCCCCTAAAAACAGACCCCCAAACTTTTGCATGGTGAGTGTCATATGGTGGGGAATAGCAGTAGATGGGTCCCATATTTGCCCCTCCATTGCTTCTAATTGCTCAATTTCACTGATTTCGACCAACTTTCGTAACGTGATTGCCATCTACGATTTCCTCCTCAAACGATTCGTGTTTTTTTCTTCATTCGGGACAAGCTCTCGCATTCCTGCTTGGGAGTAGTTGCGTCTGCATTCTCTCTCGCTGATAATAGAGAAGGATAACAGGCATGAAACTAGGGTCGAGGAGGATTTTTGGCGATGGAAAATAAATTTCAGGTTGAACTGTGGAACCGTTTGACGCAAGCACCAGGAGCGCCTGGCTTCGAAGGTCCGGTACGCGAGATTATGCGGGAATACATAAGCAGCTATACGAGTGAACTCATGTACGACAATTTGGGCAGTATTTTTGGTGTGATGCGTGGTAACGAGAACGGTCCCAAAATTATGGTAGCGGGTCACATGGACGAAGTCGGCTTCATGGTCACGCGAATTTCTGATAAAGGATTTATTTCATTCCAGACGTTGGGAGGCTGGTGGGGGCAGGTCCTGCTCGCGCAACGTGTACAAATTATTACGGACAATGGACCGGTCGAAGGCGTAATCAGCTCGATCCCGCCGCATGTCTTGAGCGACGATCAGCGCAATCGCCCGATGGATATACGCAACATGTACATTGATATCGGAGTGGATTCACGTGAGGAAGCAGAACAGGTAGGGATACGGGCTGGCCAGCAAATCGTTCCGGTTTGTCCGTTGCAGGTCATGGCCAATCCGCGCCGCATCATGGCTAAAGCATGGGATAATCGCTATGGTTGCAGTTTGGCAGTGGAGCTCGCAAAAGAGTTGCACGAAAAACCCGATCATCCGAATGTCGTCTACGTCGGGGCCACTGTACAGGAAGAATTGTCCGGGCAGCGCGGGGCGAAAACTGCCGCTGCGTCCATTGATCCAGATTTGTTCTTGGCATTGGATGCGAGTCCAGCCACAGACATACCAGGTGTAAAAGATGACGGCGGCAAGCTCGGCGGTGGACTTTTGATGCGCATCTACGATCCGATGTACGTCATGCCGGTAGGATTGCGTGAGCTTCTTATCTCCACGTGTGAAGAAGAGAACATTCCGTACCAGATTTATGTGGCAAAAGGTGGGACGGATGCAGGGGTCGTACAGTACCATGGCAAGGGAGTGCCGTCTGCCGTTATTGGAATTCCTTCCCGATACATTCACAGCCATGCTTCGATCATTGATCGCGAGGATTACGAGGCAGCCAAGCGTCTCTTGTTCAGTGTCATTCGCAAGCTGGACCGTGCGACGTGGGAATCCATTTTGCCGAGATAAATGGTCTGGAGAAAATCGTCGAGGAAAGAGAAAGCGGAGGAGTGCTTTTGAACGCGATCATATTGTATACACGGCGTCAGGGCGAAGCGACGTCCTTTGAATTTAATGTGTTTGACAATCAATTCGCTACGGAGAATCTGGCAGTGCGCAAGGTGCTGATGGCAATGCTTGCAGCCGTTTCCAACAACTTGACCGATCTGGAAGTGGAGTACAACGACAGCATACTGGTGGAAAAGGTCGGGGCGAAGCGTGCCGGGGAGCTGCTTCGTTTTCTAGGTGCAACCAAAGAGAACATGCGGGAAAATCTGAGCAATGGTGTAGTCGTCAGCCGGACCTTTCAAGCGCCTTTTACACAGGAGCGCTATGAATACTTCTACAACTTGACGGACATCGCACAACTGTCACACTATCGCTTGAAAGAGGGCAAAGAAGATCGCATCGTGTTTTATTTCACACGCTATCTCCAACTGATTGTGCCTGATGAAAAGTCTCGCCAAGCATTTTTGGACAGATTGGAAGAATTTTCACTACCCTACAAGCTCGTACCGATTGCGTAAAGGAAACGAAAAAAGTCATTTTGCCCTTGCATGAAGGCGCAAAATGACTTTTTTTATTGATTGCCTGAGGCTAGGTGGAAGGACGATTTGGCCCCTCCAGTTTTTTGTCTCCATAGCCCGGTGCATCGTTTTGAACGCTTTTGGGCTGGCGATTGCGCTCGTCTGGTCGATTTTGCTGTACAGAGGAATTCTTGTTTTGCTTGGTCATATAACTACCCCTTTCTCAGAACCATGGCTGCCAAGTCGAATTTGTTTTTTTGCGATGCGGGAGGATACATGGTCCTCCAATTGGATGAACAGGGAGGTGAGCGGCACTCGCCTAAGCACTTCCATTTGCTTTTCGGGTTGATGCTGCGTGTGTTCCTCTGCGTTCATGTGGCCCCCTCCTTTCTTCGATTTTTTGAGGGTGAGTCAAGCACATTGTTTTTGTGGCGGGGAATTGCATATACGGCAAACAGACCAAGAATGGCCGCCAAAAACAGCGTAATCACTCCATAGCCAATCCACGGATATTTACTGCCGACTCCCCCTAGCTTTTCAACCATTGCTCCACCCAATCCCGTCCCAAGAGCCGTCCCAAGACCAGATACGAAATTGGAAAAGCCGAAGTACGCTCCGAGCCATTCTTCTTTTGCGAAATGAGTGACGAGACTGTCCAGCATCGGCATAAACAGCATCTCACCCAAAATGAAAAGAAGCGCTGCCCCGCACAATGTGAGAAAATGGTTCGCCCATCCCATGAGCGTAAGCCCTGTACCCAACAAGATCGTTCCCATCGTGACAGACAAGTACGGATTGATGCGCTGTAGAACAAAGCGTGAGATCAACCCTTGCAAGACGACGACACTGAGCGAGTTGATCGTCCAGATGAGACCAATCATCGTAGCAGAATGCAGGACATGCTCTCCCCGCAGTGGCAGGATCATAGCGAATTGAGCGTAGACTGCCCAGATTAAGAGCGAGATCACGGAAAAAAGCAGAAAGCTGCGATGGGTCAAGATGTGACGATACTCCTTGATCGGGGTTTGCTTGCAATCTGTTCCCACACAGCGATCATCGGGAAGGATGAAGCGAGAAAAGACAGCAAGTGCTCCGTACACAAGGGCTGCAACGAGAAATGGCTGTTTCCCACCCGCTGTCATCCACGTAATGACCAAGCCCGCGACAATGATCCCGCTGTGAGCGAGTATCCCTCTCCACGAGAAGGCAGCGGTTCTTTGGCTCTCATCCACTTCATCCGCGATCATGGCTTTAATGGTAGGAGCGAGCAGGCCAAGACCCAAACCGTTGACAGAGGAGAATAACAAGAAGAGACCATAGGAATGGCTGTAGTGATAGCCTGCCATGGCACAGCCTTGAAGAAATGCCCCCAAGGCTAGGATGGAGCGTCTGCCCCAGCGATCGGACATCAAGCCGCCTGCCAGGCTTCCGATTTGGTATGTGATGCTTCCCGCAGCCAAAATGATGCCGACTTGGGAGAGAGAAAGAACCCGTACCTTTTGCAAAAAGACTGGGAAGACGGGAATGACCAGATAAGAGGCCATGTGCATGAAAAAGACGGCTATCAGTAACAGCAAGTAAGGCTTGTTGCGTAACAGAGATCCAGTAGAGGCTGTCATGTTCGGCTCCTCTTTGATTCATTCCTCTCTAGTATGCTCATCCTGCTTTATGAAAAACGTCTAGTCGTTTTTCACAAACCCAAAGTAGGCCACTACACAAAATCGATATGAGGGCAGGCAAGCGTCCAATCCAACAAACGTGGAACCACATATACCTATAGGGAAAGGTACCATGGGCGGTAGGGAATGGTGCGAGGAGCGCGGCAGGATGAAGGGGGGATCTGACGTGAGAGGATTTGGTTTCTTCAACGAGGAAGGTTTCGAAGTGATCATCTGGATCATCGTGATCGTTTTTCTCCTCGTTATATTTTTTGACGAAGGGATAGATTAAGATGAGTGGAAATAGGCCGGTTCGGCAATTGAATCACTATTACAAAACAAACGACGCTTTCAAGAAATGGATAAAGGCCAATGAGCAATGGTTCAAGCAAAATCCAGAAGTTTTTAACCAGATGCTGCGCAATCCGAAAATGGTTAACTTGTTTACGGATCTCATGATCATGAACTCGCCGCGCATTGAAAAGAAACTGAAGAAATGGAGAAGGAACCAACGCTGATCGATCCGGCATGCTGCCAAATAGAGCATGCCGCTTTTTATTTGGAACGCTGACGAGTTCTGTTATAAAACCGGGATGAAGAGCGTAGGGATAAGCATATGCTGCTTGTTCGAAGAAAGGATGAAGCACAACATGGCACAAGTCATTTTGACGTTTTTCGTGGCTTATGGCATTGTGGTCGGCGGCGCTCTTTCAGGTGGGGTGGGCGCCTTTCTCACAGAAAAGCCTCCGCTGCTATCTATGGCCCAATTGGCTGACCAGCTCAAAATATGGGGATTGGTTGGGGCATTGGGTGGAACCTTCGATTCGTTTTTGCAGATCGAAAAAATACTGATGGGAAATTTGACACCTGTCTTTAAACAGCTTGTGATGATCGTCGTCGCATTCTTGGGTGCCCATATCGGAACGATTTGTGTGCATTGGCTGGTACAGGTGCGCTCATGAAGGTGATTCTTTGGAAACGTTACCTCGCTCTTTTGCTCATGGGGTGCGTGTTAGGCGGAACCGTGATTTTATTTACATACGGACGCGAAATGGAGCAGATGATGCTGATCAAGAAAAGCTTGGAGCTGCAAAACAAAAAACTGTACGAGGAAAATCTGGAGCTGAAGCAAAATCAGCGGGTCTATCGCAAAAAGCAAGAGACTGTCATCGAAGACGTACGCGCTTCCGTACTCACAGCGGATCAGAAGCAGCCGCTTCATGCCACTATTGTGGTACAAGTAGTCGACCGTGTGGAAAAGGATCTCGCTTCGTTAAAAGGGAAGAAGGTTGAGCAGGTTGCGGAGGTCCATCAGGTCTTGCATGAAATGCTGCGGCGCCGCGAATATATTTTGTCTGATCGAACGACTGTGGAGGTACGAATCAAAACGGTGGTGATCAGTAGAACGCTGCATGTGTTCGTGACAGCGGAAGTTATACCCGATGATGTTTGGCAAAAGATTGCGCGAAACTTTCTATTTCTTCCGCCGTATATTTCAATATAGAATATCTGATAGCCAGATCAGGTAGGTCTGGGTCGGTATAAAGGAGAGGCGAACACATGTCCATGTTCAAAAAATTATTGGCTAGTGTAGGTATTGGCTCTGCGCAAGTAGATGCACGTCTTGAGCAGGATTCACTCATTCCCGGAGATATGGTCAGAGGTGAGGTCCATATCAAGGGAGGAGATGTCGCCCAGGAAATCGACGAAATCTACATGTATGTCGTCACACACTATGAAAGAGAAATCAACGACTCTAAGACGAAGGAAGAATGCACACTTGTAAAATATCGTCTGTCTGAGCGGGTACAATTGAAACCGAAAGAAGAAACCGTTCTGCCATTCGCTTTTCAATTGCCGTATGAGACGCCATTGACGATGGGGCGTCAACCCGTTTACTTGCGGACAGGTCTTGATATTAAAAATGCGATTGACCCGGGGGATTCCGATTTCATCGAGGTTCGCCCACATCCGTTAATGTCCAAAGTGTTGGATGCTGTTCAACAGATCGGATTCCAGCTATATAAGGTAGACTGCGAATACAATCGTCACCTTGGTCGCAATCATCCGTTTATACAGGAATTTGAATTCCGTCCGACAGGGCCATACCGTAGCCAATTGGAGGAGCTCGAAGTTGTCTTCTACCTCCGCGATGGCGAATTGGAAGTTTTATTGGAACTGGATAAACGTGCACGAGGCTTTATGGGAGCATTTGAAGAAGCGTTTAATCTCGATGAACGCTATATTCGTTTCCGCTTAACGAATGCAGACGTGAACAAACATACGCATGTCATTGCAGAAGCGATTGAAGCACTCATTAAGCAGCAGCTTCGCTAGAGAATGATACAAAAAAGGCATGACGGGGTGAAATTGACCACTCTGTCAGCCTTTTTTCTTTATGAAGATCGTAATCATCGCCCTAGTGGATAGTCACTGATCTATCAATTGGTGTAGAGGCCTCTCCCTAAATTCCTGTACACAACTCTCTTTCTAATTTTTCGATTTGCATGTATAGGGCTGGATTTTTCTGACAATACTGTGAGCATGAAGAATCCAGAGGAGGATATTATTATGAATTTGTTAGAAAAAACGCGAAAAATTAATGTGATGCTTCAAAAAACAATGGGTGGCAGCGGTGTAGGCTTCCAAGATCTCGCAAGGCTTTTATCTGAAGTGATTTCTGCAAATGTTTACATCATTACCGCAGATGGTTCGATCCTGGGAAGTGGAATGAATCAGGAGATTTCCCTGCAAGAAGAAGGTCGTTCATCCACGCAACTACAGGAAGGTGTACATCAGAAGCTGCTGGAAGTTACACAAACCTTGGCGAACGAGCCGATTACCAGTCCGTACAGCCTGGTTCCAAAAGAGTTGAATTCGATCTTCCCGCAAATGATGACGACGATTGTTCCTATCAATGCAGGGGGAAGCCGTCTTGGCACATTAGTCCTGCTGCGTGCTTACGGTCAGTTTGAAACAGAGGATCTGATTTTGGGTGAGATCGGTGCTACTGTGATCGGTATGAAAATCGTTCGTCAGCGCACAGAACAGATTGAAAATGAAGTGCGCGACAAAACATTTGCGAAAATCGCACTCTCTTCGCTGTCCTATAGCGAACAGATCGCGATTGAAAAAATTATGGAGCAATTGGATGCACGTGAAGGCTTGCTGGTAGCGAGTCAGCTTGCAGATCAAGCAGGTCTGACACGTTCTGTCATCGTGAACGCTCTTCGCAAGCTGGCAAGCGCGGGTGTGCTGGAATCCCGTTCGTTAGGGATGAAGGGTACATATATCAAAGTGTTGAATGACAAATTCCCATCTGAATTGGCGAAATGGAAAACCTCATAAATGGCATGAGCCACACAGAAGCTCTCCCTGTACGGGGAGGGCTTTTGTTTATGATTCAACAAGTATAGCAGAAGCGATAAAACGTTCATGATTTAGCGATTGAATAAATGATTTTCTTCCCTTTATAATGTCCACAAAGGTTTAAACTTCAAAAAAATCAAAAATTAAAGTCCATACTTCAATAACGAATGGAGGGTCTAAGAATGAAGGTGATTATTGGTGGGATTGCGCATGAAACGAATACGTTTTCCAATGTGCCTACGACGCTCGAGATGTTTCAAAGCTATGAGTGGGATTATCATGAAACGATTGTGAATCGCAATCGGGGCGTTCGCAACTTTCCGGGTGGGATGGTGGATCGCGCCGAAGAGCTGGGCATCGAGCTACTGCCGACCTTTCTCACCTTTACGTATCCAGCCGGGACGATTTTGCGGGAAGCGTATGACCGGATTAAAAAGGAGCTTCTTGACACGATTGCTGCGACAGAAGGGGCAGATGCCATTTGTCTGGGGCTTCACGGAGCAGGGGTCGTAGAAGGAATGGATGACCTGGAAGGCGACATTCTGGCATCAGTGCGTCAGTTGGTCGGTTATGACATTCCCTTAATTGTTACGCTCGACCTTCATGCAAACATGACACAAAAAATGGTGGATGAGGCCGACGCGCTCCTGGGTGTTCACCTCTACCCGCATGTGGATTGTTATGAACGCGGAATGGAAGCGATCGATCTTGCGTACAAGATGGTTACGGAAGGTATCAAGCCGACCATGCATTTGACCCGACTGCCACTCTTGATTCCGACATCAGCTACTCACCATTCCCCGGCACGCGAAATTAACGAAGCCTGCTGGGCATGGGAAAAGGAAGAAGGCGTCATCGACTGTGCATTCTTCCACGGATTTCCGTACACGGACATTCCAGAGCTGGGCGTTTCTGTTTTGAGCGTGACGAATAACGATCAGGAGCTCGCCAAAAAAGTGAGCGAAGATGTCGCCAGTCTGATTTGGGAAAAGCGGGATGAATTCGAGTTGAACATGCCTACTCCTGCCGAGGGAATTGCGATGGCACTGGAAACGGAAGGCATGCCCATCGTCATCAATGAGACCTCAGATAATCCAGGCGGAGGCACACCAGGAGACGGAACGCATTTACTGCGAGCAATGCTGGATGCCCAGCTGACAAATGCATGCTTTGGTTTTATTTACGATCCCGAAGTGGTCCAGATTGCCCATCAGGCTGGAGTAGGCGCTACCATCCAACTATCACTGGGTGGAAAGACAGACTACTTGCATGGAGAACCACTTGAAGTAACAGCCTACATCAAAGCTTTGACCGATGGAAAATTCATTGCGACGACGCCGATGGGCCAAGGGGGTCATGAGAATTTTGGCAAGTCCGTTCGTTTGCAAATTAACGGGGTTGATGTACTGGTTTGCTCCGTGAAATCGCAAGTGCTGGATGAGCAAATTTTTCTGTTGCACGGAATTGATGTGACCAAATACAAGATCGTTGCTTTGAAATCAAGCACACATTTCCGGGCATCCTTCGAACCGATCAGCGCACGCGTCATTACCGTCGATTCGCCGGGACTGACGACGCTCAACTTCCGCTTCTTCAAATACGAGCGCGCCATTCGTCCGATTTATCCGTTAGACCCAGCCACAGAGTGGAACCTACATCAATTGACAAGGAAGTAGATGATCATGGAATCCGTACAGGAGCGCATCCGCAAGCATTATCCGGAATTGACCAACCAACAAAAACTCGCAGCCAAATACATTCTCGCCGAGCCGAAGACCGTTGCACTGCAACCAGCCAAAGTTGTCGGGGCATTGAGCGGCACAAGCGAAACGACAATCATCCGACTATCTTACGCTCTCGCCTACTCCGGGTACAGCGAATTGCAAAATGAGATACGCAGCTCCTTATTGGAAAAGGTTCCAAAAGCTGATGCCATCCACAGTTTCCGAACAGCGGCTGTGGAGATGAAGGGAAAACAAGACCTGATTTCTTATAACATGGAGCAGGATGTTGCGTATATTCGGCAAACGTTAGGGGAGCTGCAAAAGGACCATCTTTTGCAAGCGGTTTCAAGTATTATGGCAGCCAAACACATTCTCGTTGTAGGGTTTCGCAGCTCCTATGCTCCAGCCCATTGGCTCGCCTTTACGCTGAATGTCGTCAGAGGAAACGCGCATCTGTACAATGGGCCAGTTGATGACGTCAACTATCTGTTGACCCAGATCAATCAGGAGTGGCTCGTGATCGCACTCTCCTTCCCCCGTTATACGAGTGAAACGATCTTGTTTGCAAAAGCAGCCAAAGAGAGAGGCGCCAAAATCATCGGGATTACAGACGATGAGCTATCTCCGATTGGGCCGGTAGCCGACCAAATTTTGAAAGTCACCGCACCTGCTCCTACTGCCTTAAAAGGAATGACGGCGATCTTTTCCATGCTGAATATTTTGATTAGTGGTGTGGTTCAGGCTGATGGCGAACAGGTACAACAAAGACTGAAAGAATACGAAGAGACAAGTCGACAAATATACCCGTTTGTGGAAGGGACAGAAGTGTAACGGCAATTGATAAGGGGGACGGGACATGAAGATTCACAAGTGGAAGCAAGGGGCCTTGAGTGTATTTGTGGCAACGGCGTTGATTGCAGGCTGCTCCTCACAGCCGAGCAATCAGGCGGGGAATGACACGTCGGCCAAAGGTAACACATTAGTCATCGCTTCCTTGACGGACCCAGACTCGCTTGATATGCACAAAACGAGCTGGCTGAGCATGGAAAACAGTTTAATATACGAGCCTCTATTGACCCGTGATGCAACAGGCAAACTCCATCCGGGTTTGGCAGAGAAGTACGAAATCTCGAAGGACGGCAAGGTGTGGACATTTATCCTCCGCAAAGATGTCCGCTATCACTCTGGCGATCCAATGACGGCAGCATCCGTAAAGGATTCGTTTGACCGTTTGCTCGCCATTTCGCCTGTGAAGGGGCTTGCAGGTCCGATTGAAAAAGTGGAAGCAGCAGACGAGTACACGCTCAAGGTGCATTTTAGCCAACCGTTTGCCCCATTTGTTAACGTCATTGTCGGCGGATTAGTCTCGCCTCTTGACGCCAAAAAGGCAAAAGAATTAGGAGATGGCTTCTCAGATAATCCATCTGCAACGGGGCCGATTATCTTTGACAAACGCGAGCGAGGTGCATCGCTCACCTACAAGAAAAATCCTGATTATAACTGGGGACCGGAGTACGCTGCCAACAAAGGCCCTCTGCAGTTTGACAGCATGATGTTTCGACTTATGAAAGACGACGATACGCGGCTGATGGAATTCAAAAAGGGTACGGTCCATGTGTTGTATGATGCGCCGCCGAACTCGGTTGCGGAGCTTGAGACACTGCCCGGAGTTAATATTGAGAAAGTGATGGACGTTGGAAACAAATACATCGCTTTTAACAACAAGCACCCGTTGTTTTCAGATGTCCGTCTGCGCAAAGCAGTAGCCCTCTCCGTAGATCGCGATCCACTTGTTCAGGTAGCGTTGAACGGATTTGGCAAGCCGGTCTATGGTCCATTGGCACCCACGATTTATGGCTACAGTGAAGCGATTGAAAGTAAGGCGAAGCAGTTGTATTCGAGAGATTTAGGCAAAGCCAAGCAGTTGCTGGCGGAAGCAGGCTGGACGGACAGTAATGGGGATGGCATCGTAGATAAGGATGGAAAACCGTTGTCTGTAGAAATGCTCGTCTCTCAAGAGCCAGCGTTTCAGCGAGCGGTGCAGATTTTGCAGAGCCAGTTGAAAGAAGCAGGTATTGATATGAAAATCAGCGTACAAGAAATGACGACTATAAAAGATCGCATTTCGAAAAAGTCGTATGACATGGCTTTGATGTACTACGGCTGGTTTGATGCAGATATCTTGTACCTCATCTTTGAAAAGAGCAATTCAACAAGCCGTACTCATTACACGAACCCTGAGTTGGATGTTTTACTGAACAAAGGACGTCTGGAAATGAATGAGCAGGCGCGTCTCAAGATTTACGAAGATGCACAGGAGATTTTGCTGAATGACCTGCCGTGGGTTCCGTTATGGGTGAGCGAGACAGTGGTAGCGACACGTGGTGTCAAAGGCTTTACGGTCAACCCGTACACGCAGGGCATTACGTTGCATGATGTCACGCTCGAAAAATAGACAACGGAGGTGAAGGCATGCGCCGATATGTAATAAAAAGATTACTTTCCCTGGTGGGGACACTGCTTGGCGTATCCGTCCTGATCTTCTTGATGGTGCACCTCATTCCGGGCGATCCCGCAACACAAATACTCGGACAGTTTGCAACACCAGAGGCCATCAGTCAAATGAGAGCGAAGCTAGGTCTTGATCAACCACTGTGGCAGCAATACATGCGGTTTGTCGGAAATCTGTTCGCTGGCGATTTGGGAACATCGTTATTCACTGGCGAAAAGGTATGGGATCAGATTATGAACCGTTTCCCAATTACCATGCAGCTTGCCATCCTTAGTGTCATTATTGCCGCAATATTCGGCATCTTGTTGGGCACGATTGCTGCCGTTAAGCAAAACACCTTCGTCGATCGACTTGTGGTGCTTACCTCGTTACTCGGTATTTCAGCACCCGGCTTCTGGATTGCCTTGTTTCTCATCTGGATTTTTGCTTACAAGCTGGCCTTGTTTCCGATTTCCGGCTATGAGGGGGTTCACTCCCTGCTACTGCCAGCGATCACCTTGGGTATGGCGGAAGCGGGGATGATCGCCCGTATGACCCGATCCAGCATGCTGGAAGTCATCAAGCAGGATTACATGCGGACAGCCGAGGCCAAGGGGGCGGCGCTTTTCCGAATCATAGTGAGCCACGGTCTGCCGAACGCCATAATTCCTGTTGTCACGATGTTAGGCTTGCAGTTCGGTTCGCTCATGGCTGGCGCTGTGGTGGTGGAAACCGTATTTTCTCTGCAAGGGATCGGCAGCATGGCGATTGAGGCGATCAGTAAACGGGATATGCCGACCATACAGGGCATGGTGTTTTTCATGGCGTTGATTTTTGCCTTAACCAATTTGATCGTGGATCTCATTTACAGCCGGATTGATCCGCGAATCCATTTCGACTAAGGAAGGAGCAGATGGATGGTGAACAGTAATCGTCCGGAGTCGTATTGGGGAGGGATGGGCAAACGGCTGAGACGCAATAAGACAGCAATGGCGGGTGTGGTCATCCTGATCGTCTTTACACTGGGTTCGCTTCTTGCTCCAGTCATTGCCCCTCATCCTGTCGAACAAATGAACTTTAACAGCCGATTAAGCGCTCCGAGTCTGACTCATCTTCTCGGAACGGATGATTTTGGCAGAGATATTTTTTCCCGTTTGTTGCACGGGGGGCGAATCTCCTTGCTGATGGGCTTGATAACGGTTGTGCTTTCTACCCTGATAGGTGTAACGCTCGGTATTATCGCTGGCTATTATCGTCGCGTGGATCTGTTTATCATGCAGGGCATGGATATTCTCATGTCACTTCCCGCACTGCTTTTGGCGATCGCTGTCATTGCGGTCTTGGGTCCCGGTTTAACGAATGCCATGATCGCGGTAGTCATTGCCGTTATTCCGTCTTATGTGCGGGTCGTTCGCTCTGCGGTCTTATCCATACGGGAAAAAGAGTACATTGAGGCTGTTCGCGCTCTGGGGATCAGGGATTGGCAGATTATGCTGAAACATGTTTTACCCAATATTCTCTCCCCAATCATCGTGCTTTCCACCATTCAATTCGGTGTGAGTATTTTGGCGGCAGCGGCCTTGAGCTTTCTCGGACTGGGTGCGCAACCGCCGATGCCAGAGTGGGGAGCCATGGTGTTTGTCGGCAAGGCATTCTTGAGTCAGGCCTGGTGGATGTCCATTTTTCCTGGATTGGCCATTATGCTGGTTGTCCTTGGCTTCAATCTGTTAGGTGACGGATTACGGGATGCATTCGACCCGAAAACGAGGTAATGGATGAAGGGGGCACGAGCTGATGAAAGAGGTACTCTTGGAAGTAGTTGATTTACGCTTGCAGTTTAAGACGGATAAGGGCGAGCTGCCAGCGCTGCAAGGCATTTCTTTTCAACTGAAAAAAGGTGAGACGGTCGCGCTGGTAGGCGAGTCTGGCTGCGGAAAAAGCGTGACGTCCTT
>NZ_JABSUZ010000043.1:0-43441 GCF_013284345.1 Brevibacillus sp. MS2.2 | reverse complement strand
AATTTTTCCATTCGTCCAAATGATCGGGACCTTGACGTAGGCGTATTTCGCTCCGTTAACATCGAAGACACCGTCACTCGCTTTTCGATCAAAGATGGGCTTCGGTGCCGGGATTGGCTGCGTGCTGTCTACTTCCTGCGTGACGATGGCCCGCGATTGCTGATCGATAATCCGGATCATCCCGTTCGACGGCAAATACGGCTGCAAGAGCGTGGCCGGGTCGAAACTTTCTACACCGATCTGATTGAGTCCACTCTGG
Organism: Brevibacillus sp. MS2.2; assembly: GCF_013284345.1. Lineage (NCBI taxonomy): Bacteria > Bacillati > Bacillota > Bacilli > Caryophanales > Paenibacillaceae > Brevibacillus > Brevibacillus sp. MS2.2. The sequence goes on along the minus strand of NZ_JABSUZ010000043.1, from coordinate 43,182 downwards.
ATGTGCAGGACTTCTCGTTGCAGACGATCCAGCTCTCCGTCTGTTGTCACTTTGTAGAACATGAAGTAAATGAAGCTGTTGACCATGAGCAACAAAAGCAAGAGTGCGACCGTGGAGAACAAATGAATTTTATTTTTGATTTTCATAATCTACCCCTTCAGCATATAACCAACGCCTCGAACTGTATGCAAAAGCGGGGTTTCATACCCTTGGTCCACCTTTTTACGCAAGTAACGGATATACACGTCAACGACATTTGTGTCTCCGAAATAATCAAATCCCCATACATGTGTAAGAATCTGTTCACGATTCAGAACTTGATTTTTATTCTGCATCAGATAAAGCAATAAATCGAATTCACGCGGTGTCAGCTCGATCTGACTGGAGCCTCTCGTCACTTCCCGCGATTTTTCATCCAGACTTAAATCCGCTACCTCTACTTTGGAGCTGGCTTCCACTTTCTTTGTCATTTGGGACAAGCGGAGGCAGGAACGGATGCGCGCCAGCAGCTCTTCGATTTCAAAAGGTTTCGTGATGTAGTCGTTCGCGCCTTGATCGAGTCCATTTACTTTGTCTACGACAGCATTTCTGGCCGTCAACAAAATGACTGGCGTCGCGGAGTCCTTTACCCGAATCCGACGAAGCACTTCTATACCTGACAAGCCTGGCAGCAGTACATCGAGCAAAATCAGGTTCCATCCGCCTTGATTGTATTGTTCCAGCGCCTCGAGCCCTGTTTTGGCGATCTCGCTTTCGTATCCTTCGTATTCCAGCTCTAATTGAATCACACGAGCAATTTTCTCTTCATCTTCCACAATTAATATTCGCTCCGACATGTAATCCTCCTAAACCTTGCATCCATTATCCAGATGAGTTTAGCAAATATTGGCTGTGGATCAAAGAGTAATCCGTACGAAAGATATAATTTTTTACTTATATTGATAACCCCACCCACTGCCAGTACGCGTAATAAAAGACAACCATCAGGATCGCGTGGGCCGCACCAGCATACAAGCTCAACCGCAGCAAATCCTTAGGCAAAAAGGTCTCCTTTCCGCTTTCCTGGAACATGAGCAATGCTTTGGAGCTGACAGGGAAGGTCAGGCAGTAGTTCATGCCGACGATTCCTACGAACAACACGGTCACTTCATTTAAATCGAGGCTACTCGCAAAGTAGAGAAGCGGCGGAACCAGAATGACGGCTCTCGTTGTATGCGATGTAATGTACAGATGGGAGGTCAGTGTGAGCAAAGTAATGACCACAATGATCAACAGCGACGATTCCCCTTCCAGTTGCTCGGTAATCGTGAACAGCTTTTTCATGATCCACTCTGCTGCGCCGCTCTCCAACAACGACTTTCCGAGTGCAATGGCTGCTCCTACAAACAGAATCAGGTTCCATGAGACAGACTGAACGCCATCCTTCCACTTCATGACGCCTACATTCGGGAGTGTCAAAAGAAAGGCGCCGACGACTGTCGTGGTAGCAATCTCGATTCCGTGAAAACGCTCTGTCAGCCAGAAAATGACCATCGCCCCGATCACAGCAAACGTATATTTTTCGTTGCGGGACAAGGTGAGAGAAAGCTTTTTGCTTGCGAGTGGGCGCTGCATCTCTTCTTTGGTGAGAAACAGAGCCAGCACAATCCGGCATGTAACGATACTGGCCACTACTCCGAACGGCAGTCCCCACAACAGCCACTCTGCGAAGCTAATCCCTTCCCCATTGAACTCCTTCAGCATATCGAGGGCGATAAAATGGGAACCCGCTCCGATCATGGTGGAGCTCGTCGTTACTAAAATAATCGTCGGAATCAGGATCGCCATGGCTTTCGTAATTTGCTTGTTCCCGATTTCTGAGGTCAGCGAGTGGAAAACAGGCAGAAGCACCGCTGCACGCCCAGAAGTAGACGGGATAAAGAATCCGAGAAATTGAACGACGACCGTCAAGAGCCAAAACAAGCTTTTGACATTCTTTGCCTTGCTTACGACCAGATCTGTGAGTTTGCCTGCCAAGCCTGTCACTTGAAGAGCGCCACCGAGAATGAATGAGCCAATCATTAACCAAATAACATCGGAGGCAAGCGAGTCGAACAAAATTTCCTGGTCAGCCGTACCTGTCACGACGAGGAGTAATACGGAGCCAATCGCTACATAGGCGGAGTTCAGCGAGGTGGTCGTCCACAGAATCACGGCGACACAGAAGCAGAACAAGCTCCATTTGGCTTCAAATGTCAGGGAGGACGGCAGCATAAGCAGTAATTCCACGAACATAATCAGGACAATCGGAAGGACCCAGGCAGGTCTTTCCTTTGCAACAGTCTGTGCAATCACGATACTTGCTCCTTCTCCATTAAACGATTTGCGAGTTGTAGGCCGACCATGATGGTTCTCATGGAGCTTTCCGAGCAATCGGTCAGCCATTTCTGCGCATGCATGAACGCTTCTTCCAACGTAGACGGCATCGGCAAAATACTTGTGTACGCATCAATTCCGTGCTCATAATTGAGTCGGGCACCTTTCCCAACAGTCCCCACCAAAGCCACTACTGGCAGGGCATGCTTCTTCGCTCTCTTTGCCACTTCCACTGGAATTTTTCCTCGCGGTGTTTGAAAATCAATACTGCCTTCCGCCGTAAATACAAGGTCTGTCTCTTGAAGCATCCGATCCAAATCAATGTACTTCATGATAATGTCGTAGCGTGGATACAGATTCGCACCCGTCAGCGCATGCAAACCAGCACCCAAGCCACCCGATGCACCACTGCCCGGCATTTCTCTGACATCGATACCGAAATCCCGCTCGATGATAGCCGCGAATTGTTCGAGTGCTTCTTCCAGCTCAACGACCTGCTCAGGCGTTGCTCCCTTTTGCGGGCCAAACACGCGAGCGACTCCGTTTTCCCCACACAGCTTGTTAAACCAGTTGCAAGCCACATCGATTTGCACCTGCTTGAGTCTTTTGTCCATGCCGGAAACATCGATTTTCGTTACGTTTGCCAACGAGATTCCGCCTTCAATACGGATTTCCCGACCGCTTGCATCCAAAAATTTAGCGCCAAGTGCTTGCGCCATGCCTGCCCCGCCATCGGAAGTACCGGAATCGCCGCAGCCTAGCAAAATACGATCTGCCCCCATGTCCAGCGCCGCTTTGATCAATTCACCGACGCCATGTGTCGTCGTTTTACGCGGGTCACGCAAGCTTCTTGGAACCAGTCGTAGTCCCGCTGCTGCCGCCATCTCAATCACAGCCGTTTGACCTGTCGTCTTTGATCCGAATATCCCGAAATGGGAAGGAACCTTTTCTCCTACGGGGCCCGTTACTTCCCTATCGATAATCGAACCATTCGAAATTTTCACAATCGCTTTTGTAAAGCCTTCTCCCCCGTCTACCATTGGCAGTGTCTGTACTTGGGAGAGCGGGAGTACGCGCAGGATTCCTTCTTTCATGCACTCTGCTGCTTGCTCGGCATCTAAACTTTCCTTAAAGCCTGAAGGCACAACGAGTATACGCATAAAAACAACATCCCTTCTCTTTATTTGAATTTGCTTTCGCATTAGTCTCACTTGAGTAAGACCAATACTAAGCTTCAAAAAAGAGAAGGGAATAATAGGAAGATGAGAAATTGATGAGAGAAAAGCGAGAAGAACGTTACGATTCTAAGCGTTTCGTTTTCTGCGCAGTTGATAATAGGTCACAGCCAATGCGAGCGCCAGTACCGTCCCCTTGATAATATCGTAAGCGTAGTACGGCAAATTGAGCATCGTCATCCCGTTAAGCAGCACCCCGATTAGGATCGCTCCCACAAATGTACCGAATACATTTGGCTTTCCTGCACCGAAAACGGAGAAGCCTACGAAAGCAGCCGCTACTGCATCCATCAGCATGGAGCCGCCACTACTCACCTGCCCGGTGCCGATCCGCGCTGCCAAGAGCATCCCGCCCAAGCCTGCAAAAAGAGCGGAGAGCACATAAGCCAGGGTACGATAGCGATTTACAGGAATCCCCGACAGACGGGCTGCTTCCAAATTACCGCCTGTCATGTACAGCATCCGCCCCTGTCTCGTATAGGTCAGGTACACATGCGTAATTGCGACAAGTAAAAAGGTCAGGATAACCGGAACCGGTACGGAGAGAATTTCTCCTTGGCCCAGCCACAGGAACCATTCCTGAAATTTTCCTGGAGCCTGTGAGCCGTCCTGCATCGGCATGTTTGCATAGATCGAGTAGCCTTGGGAATACGTCATATGAATGCCGTTAACGATGTAGAGCATCGCCAGAGTAGCCAGCAAATCAGGAATGCGGATTTTCACGACCAGGAAGGCGTTGACCAGCCCGACGAGCAAGCTGAGTACAACGGGAACAACCAAAGTCGTGAAGACTCCTTGTTCGTACCAAACCATCATCGAAGCAGAAACGACCGTGGTCAATGAAACCGTCGATCCTACAGACAAGTCAAAGCCTCCAACAATCAGCGAGAACGTAACGCCAATCGCGACAAATGTCACAATCGAGATGGAGCGAAGAATGTCCGTCAAGTTGTCGTACGTGAAGAAATACGGGTTGGTCAAACTGAATAACAACATGACAATGACAATAACTGCAACCGTTCCGTATTTATAAACAAAATCAAATAAGCTAAACTTTTTATCTGCCACGTTACTCACCTCCGCTTGCGTAGTACATAATCAGCTCTTGTGTTGCTTCCTCGCGACTCAATTCCTTCACGATCCTGCCCTCGAACATGACGAGAATCCGGTCAGCGATCCCGATAACTTCCTGAAACTCACAGGAGAAATACAGGACGCCCTTTTTCTGCTCGGCGAGATTTCCGATCAGGCGGTAAATATCGCTTTTCGCGCCGATATCCACCCCTTTTGTCGGCTCGTCAAACATAAAGAGGTGAGCGTTTGTGTCCAGCCATTTGCCGATAGCGACTTTTTGCTGGTTTCCGCCGCTGAGAAAACCAACCAATTGCTTGATATCGGCTGTTTTTACACCAAGACGCTGCACGAGCTCTCTTGCACTAGCCGCTTCCGCCCCTCTTTTGATAAAACCGAGCCAGGACTTCTTTTTCAATGAGGCGACAGACAGGTTGTTCTGTACCGACTCCTCTACGAAAATTCCTTCTTTGCGCCTTTCCTCCGGGACGAGCACGATTCCTGCATCGACGGCTTCCTTTGGCGAGCGCAGTTGGACACGTGTTCCATGCAATCGAACGGCTCCAGCCTTTGCCTCATCTGCACCGAAGAGCAATCGGGCGAGCTCAGTCTTTCCTGCCCCAACCAGACCGACGACACCCACGATCTCTCCCTCGCGAACCTGCAAGTCGACTCCGTGTACTTTGCCGCCAGCCACACCTGACGCCTCAAAAATCGTTTCGCCAATCGGCACTGCAAGCTTTGGGAACTCCTCGTCAAAGCTTTTGCCCAGCATGTTCGCGATCACTTCGTCCATATTGGTCTTCGCCGTGTCTGTGGTCACGACATGCTGTCCATCGCGCATAATGGTGATCCGATCACAGATTTCAAAGATTTCCGGCAACCTGTGGGAGATATAAATGATTCCGACCCCAGCTTTTTTCAACTGCGCAATGATTTGAAACAGCCGCTCGCTCTCCTTCGTGCTCAACGGCGCTGTCGGTTCATCGAAAATGACGTACTTCGCCTTTTGAACGGTCGCCCGTGCAATCAAAATCAATTGCTTTTCTGATAGCGTACATTCTTCAACGAGCATCCTCACTGGAATAGAGAAGCCGAAGTTTTTTAAAATCTGCTCTGATTCGTTGTACAAGCTCTGCCAGTTGATCAGTCCCTTGGTTTTCGCCTGGACGAGTTGATCGAGTAAAATATTCTCAGCGACGCTTAAATACGGGATCAAGGCGGTGTCCACTTCCTGATATACACATTGAATGCCCTGTGCTTTGGCGTCCTGCGGCGAATTGATCGTCACGACCTGTCCATCGATGGTGATCGTACCGCCATCTGCCTGATACGCTCCCGTGAGGATTTTCATCAGGGTACTCTTTCCCGCGCCATTGGCACCGAGGAGAGCGTGAACCTCTCCTGCGCGCACCTCGAAATCGACGGATCGCAGAGCAGGAACCCCAGAAAACTGCTTCGCCATCCCTTTCATCTGCAATGTGGACATTTTTCACACCTCCTGTTTACCTGCGTATTCCAACCTCTATAAGGAAAAATCCCGTTGACGGATACAGCTCAACGGGAAAAGCCAATTTGGTTCTTACTTGCCCCACTCTTGTACATATTGGGACAGGTCGCCCATCGTTACTTTTTTATCCTTCGGCAGGTCTTCCTGTTTCACCAGCACTGGATTCAGCTTCACGTTATCTGGTACTTGCTCGCCTTTGATTTTTTGGAACACGGTTTGCGCATGAATGCGTCCGATATTGGATGGGTCTACCGCTGCCGTCGCTGTCCACGGAGAGTTTTCCGCCTGGATCATTTGCAGATCCTCATCGCTCAAATCGATGGAGTATACTTTGATTTCCGTACGGCCTGCTTGCTGAATGGCACGTGTCGCCCCTTTGGCAAATTCATCCCAAGCCGCCCATACTGCTGTGATGTCGCCTTTGTTCGGATACTTTTTCAAGATCGCTTCCATCTGCGTTTGTGTATCGAGTGCCGTATTGTTGGTAGCAGAACCGAATGCCGCAATCTCTTTTATGTCCGGGTATTTCTTCTGGAAAGCTTCATACGTGACTTGGCGTTTTTCCATCGGCGCAAAGCCAGCTACCCAAATTTTTACGATGCTGCCTTTGCCGTTTGTATCTGCCGCCAGCTTCTCCAGGCTCAGCTCTGCCAATTTGTTGTCATCCTGCGCCACTACTGGCACGCCTGGAATGTTGATGTCTGTATCAAACAGAACGACCGGGATTTTTCTATCCACGGCTTTTTGCGTGCCCTGCTGCAACGCTTCTGCCGTACCATGGTCGATCAGAATGCCATCAAACTTTTGATTCACAGCCGCATCGAGGTTGGACGCCATTTTTGCCAGATCGGTATCTGCGTTGAATACAGTCAACTCGCCGCCATTTTTCTCCACCTCTGTCTTCACGCCATTAATGTATTGAGCGGAGAACGTCCCTACGTTTTGGCGCATGATCAATGCGATTCTCTTTGCGTTCTCTCCGCCCTGCTGGTTCGTGCTGCCGGTTCCGGTGCTTGTTCCTCCGCCGCATGCCGTCACGAGTACAGACGCAGCCACAACAAGTGAAGTCAGTAATCCCAGTTTCTTTTTCATCACAAATGTTCCCCCTTTTTCTTTTTGACAACAGATGACAAAAGCAAAAAATCCTCTTTCACAGAGAAAGAGGACAAAAATCGACAAGATTCTCGCCTCTTATCTGTCAGGTATTCTACCTGTTGGAGTTAGCACCTTGGCTCGAAAGAACGCATTCTCTCGTGCTAGGTTGCCGGGCTTCATAGGGCCATTCCCTCAGCCTTCTCTTGATAAGAGTAGTTTCTATTTTCAAAACGTTTGTATAAGTATATACAGAATATAATCTGGCAATTACCTATCTGTCAACTGGGTTTACCGAAAGAATTTTCTTGATAAATATTCCAGTTTCTTATGTAACATCAAGAGGGATTTTGTTGTGTCTTGTCGAATTATCGTAGATTGATACAAGCCTAGCAAATATTTGCGATGGGGATGCTACATGAGTCTATTAAAAGAAGTCATTCTTCAATGGTTTTTCGCCATTATCCCGTTTGTGTTTTTCAACATCTATTACCGTGACAAAATGAGGAACTACAGCCGTTCCTTTATTGTCATCACCAGCTCAGCCTGCATGTTTCTCGCGATGACCTTCGCCCCGAGCGTCACGAATGGCATGTTTTTTGATATCCGACACATCATCATTCTTTTCGGACTGGTTTATGGCGGAATCGAGATTGCCTTGCTCCTTCTGATTGAAGCCTTGGTTTATCGGTACTACCTAGGTGGCGAAGGAACATGGGTTGCCATGCTGATCCTTACAGTCAATTTTGTCTTGTCACTCTTTTTGTATCGACACTATAAAGCCAGTTATCGGAAAACACTGTATCTTTTTATGACGAGTGCGATTTTTTCAACGGTTGCTTTAGGGACTACTTATTACTTTTTTCCCACGTATGTAACTCAACACCTCGTTTACTACACCATAGTGATTCCTATTCAAAACTTTTTCGGCCTCTGGTTATTAATGTCGCTTTTCAGCAAATGCGTTTCGGATAAGGAGCTGTTTATTCGCCACGCGCAAAATGAAAAAATCCAGACGATGAGCCATGTTGCTGCATCGCTTGCACACGAGGTTCGCAATCCGCTGACAGCTGTCAAAGGCTTCTTGAAACTAATACAGGAACGTCCGGAAAATTTGGTAAAAGTCGATCAATACATTCGCATCAGTCTCGACGAAATCCAACGGACAGAAGCCATTTTGACCGAGTACCTTGCGATTTCCAAGCCACTCAAGGAACGGCATGAGATCATTAATGTGAGCGAACATCTCCATGCCATCCGCGAAGTGATGCTCCCCTTTGCCAATATGCATAACGTGGAGCTTACGCTGCAAGACTTTGAGAGACCTGTAACGATCAAGGCCAATCCAGACGAGTTCAAGCAAGTGTTGGTGAATTTCATCAAAAATGCCATCGAGGCGTGCTCGGATATTTCGGACGGAAAAGTCTCCCTGGACTTGCTCATCGAGCGAAACAAAGCCGTTTTGGTCATCAAGGATAACGGTATCGGTATGGATGCAGGACAGATCAGCCGCCTCGGAACGATTTACTTTTCTACGAAGACAACTGGGACCGGTCTTGGATTGACGTATTCCTATCATGTCATTCATGCGATTGGCGGAACGGTCAATGTATCAAGCAAACCACGAGTAGGAACCAAGTTCACCATTATGCTCCCGTATAAGGCACAGTAACTTCATGCAGGTTTTGCAGAGGAACTGTGCCTTTTTCCATTCGATCGATAATGATGCAACAGGGGGGAGTCTCCCCCTGGTGTCTCTCTTTCCCGGACGTCTGGGAAGATCGAGTTTTTTTATGCCGTTTGATGATTAAAAAACCCACGCCCATATCAGATCAATAGCCACAAAAGCTGTTACCACCATGAGCAATTTCGAAAAGCTAATCTTGCCTTCTTTATCCGTATCTTTTCGATAAGGTGGTTGAAATCCCAATATGTTTAAAAACCCATTTATGTAGGAAAACAAAATCGTAACTAGCCCTACGAGGATTGATTCCAATAGATTAGCCCCTTCCGTTACTCTTTGTTACACTCCCTTTGTAGAAATGACATTTTTTTCTACGTACTATCTTCACGGTTGGTTTCATCGAAATAAAAAAAGGCCAGTCAAGCCTTTGGCAGGCCGCCTAGCCGTTGCGAGGTTTTGTGAGCGACATCCTTTACCCGTTCAATCAAATACTGGAGCCGTTCTTCCTTCAAATCATACGTGACAATTCCAATGCTTAATGCCCCGATTACCTTTTGGGTGTAATCAATCACAGGTGCTGCGACGGACGCCGTATTTTCCGTCCGCTCCGCAAAACTGACCGCATGACCGGCTGCTCTGATCTCCTGGAGCTTCTCCATAAAAGCAGGCACCTGCTCTTCACCCACGAGCTGCACTACGGTTTGTCTGGCTTCTTCCACAGGCATGTGGGCCAGCACGACTTTATTAGCCGCACCGATATGCATCGGAATCCGCAAGCCCAACTGGTCGTAGATGCGGATATTGTGCTGACTGTCTACGCGATCGACGACAATAGATTCGAGTCCGCTAGGCTGACTGAAATAAACACTTTCGTTCACTTCTCTGGCAAGCTCCTCGATCATCGGCTTGATCACTTTGCGATAATCGATCCGATCGAGCACCCGCAAGCCGAACTCCATCCATTTAATCCCCAACGTATATTGCTTGGTCGCAGCATCCTGCTCTACCAGTCCATGCTTCATCAACGTGTACAACAGTCGATAGATGGTACTGACCGGGAGCTGGCATTCCTTCGCTAAATCATTGATCGTCCACCATTTTCTATGTTCATCCGACGAAAGTACCGTTGCAATCGCCATCGCTCGATCAAACGATTGAATCACGGTCATCCCCCCTTTTCTATCTATCTTCTCATATGAAACTATGTTAAACCATTTGCTCTAATTTTGTGAATCGCAAAAAAAACTCCAGGAAGAATCACAGATTGACAGTCAGAATTCAGAATGTGTAAACTAATGGTGAACATTTCGAAATATGAATAATATTCTGCAATGTGGAAAAAGGGAGGCAACTATGTTCCAAGGCAGCCAATCCATGGTCAAAAAGATGAAAACCGTCATCATCAAGCATCCCCATCAAGCATTTATCAGCCAAGAACATCTCGATCAATCGTGGAAAACCTTCAATTATACAGACCGACCTGACTGGGACCGCGCTCTGCATGAATACGACAAATTCGAGTCGATTTTGCGCGAGCATGTAGAAAACGTCCTGCACTTGCCACAATCCGATAAAACCGGACTGGATTCCATTTACGCCCACGACCCGGTGAAATTTACTTCCAAAGGGGCAATCATCCTCAAATCTGGCAAGGAGCTTCGTCAGGGAGAAGCAGAAATATACAAGACCTTTTTAGAAGAAAACAATATCCCGATTCTGGGACAGCTCACAGGCGATGCCTTGTCAGATGGCGGCGATCTCGTCTGGCTGGATGAAAAAACGCTCGCGATCGGACTTGGCTTCCGCACGAACGAAGCGGCAATCGCTCAAATTACGGAAATGGTCAAGGATTTCACGGATGAAATCATCGTTGTACAGCTCCCGTATGATCGCGGTCCTGCGGAATGTCTGCATCTGATGTCGATTATCAGCATGGTCGATCATGATTTGGCAGTCGTCTACTCCAAGCTGATGCCTGTATTTTTCCGCCAACTGCTCATCGACAGAGGCATACAGTTAATCGAGGTACCGGATCATGAGTACGATAATCTCGGTAGCAATGTTCTCGCCCTCGCGCCGCGTGTGTGCATGGTCGTGGCAGGCAATCCGATTACCAAGCAACGCCTTCTCGACGCAGGTGCGACTGTATACGAGTATGAGGGCGAGGAGATTTCTTACAAGGGAACTGGTGGGCCTACTTGCCTGACAAGCCCGGTGGAAAGAATCTAGCCGTTAGATAAACGCGATACACCATCAAGAATGAACTGTACCTCCATTGTTAGATACCATGAACAATTGGCGGTGCAGTTTTTCTATGACCAAAAAGTTTCCTTAAGCAAAAACTTTGTTGCCTAGGAAAGAATCTTACCTTAAACTAAAATCATGAAGATATTGACTACGTGTACTTTTTTTTACCTTCATTTTTGCCCTAAGCCAACAGTTTGTCCTTAACGAAAAAGGAGAGTGAACATCATGCCATCTATCAGCATTCCTTTGTCTGATGCCTTGATTGGTAGCCACATCTGTCTGGATCGTATTGACGTTCAGGGTATACTGCGCAGGCGATTGCTGGACCTCGGCTTCGTCCCCGGCAACATCGTGGAAGTCATGCAAAAAAGTCCGCTAGGCGATCCGATTGCCTTTCGGGTTAATAACACGATCATCGCCCTGCGCAAAGAAGAAAGCTCCCTCATATTCGGAGAGTACGTGGGGAGTGAAGAAAAGTGACTTCTTACACGATTGCCTTGGCAGGAAATCCGAATACCGGTAAGAGTACATTATTCAACACATTGACGGGACTTCGCCAACATACGGGAAACTGGGCAGGAAAGACAGTCGTAATAGCTGAGGGAGAATTCACTCGGGGAAATACGACTTTTCGAATCATCGATTTGCCAGGTACGTATTCCTTGTATTCCAACTCGGCGGATGAAGAAGTGGCGAGAGATTACATTATCTTCGAGCAGCCTGACGTCACCATTGTGGTACTGGATGCGACTTCATTGGAACGGAATCTCAATTTGGCCTTGCAGGTGTTGGAAATGACCCCCCGCGTCGTCGTATGCGTCAATTTGATCGATGAGGCGAAAAGGCTGGGCATTCGTATTGATCTGGAAAAAATCTCGCAAAGCTTAGGCGTTCCCTGTATCGCCATCTCCGCCAGAAATCATATCGGGATCGAGAATTTGCTCGATCAGGTGGAGAAAGTAGCAAACGGAACCAACGTGCCCAATCCTGTACAGATAACCTACAGTGAACAGATTGAATCCAAGCTGGCGCAGTTGGAGCCGCAAATCGAGAAAACCTTGGGCAGCCGTTTTCCGACAAGATGGATCGCTCTGCGGTTGTTGGATGGAGATGAAAGTTTGTTACGCACATTGAGAGAACGCATGCAAGATCCGGCTACAACGGCAAGAAAGGAGCCTTTGACCCATGGCCGAACCGTTTGCCACTAATCCGTCTGATTCCCTTGATGCACTTCTTTCCGCGGCCCAAAACTCAGTGGAAGGAAGTGCCATTCGAGACACGATTGTGAGTGACATTTACCGCACCAGTCGCAGTATTTGTAAGGAAGCTGTGACATACGAAGACAAGCAAAAGCTTTCTCGTGCATATAGGCTGGATAAAATTGTGACGTCAAAAATATGGGGCTACCCCATCATGCTGGCGATTTTAGGCGCAGTATTCTGGATCACGATCGCAGGTGCCAATGTTCCATCCGGAATGCTTGCCGATATGTTCGGTGTAGTCGAGGGTTATCTAACTGCTGGCTTTCAAGCTGTACACGCACCTGTTTGGCTGCACGGGATTCTGGTTCTCGGATTCTTTCGCGGTACCTCATGGGTTGTCAGCGTCATGCTGCCTCCGATGGCTATCTTTTTCCCAGTCTTTGCCCTGCTCGAGAACTTCGGATATCTGCCGCGTGTGGCATTCAACATGGATCGTCTGTTTAAAAACGCCGGCGGACATGGAAAACAGGCATTGACCATGTCGATGGGGTTTGGCTGTAACGCAGCAGCCATCCTTTCCACCCGGATCATCGAATCACCCCGGGAACGAATGCTGGCGATTCTGACCAATAATTTCGTCCCGTGCAATGGTCGCTGGCCCACATTGATTTTATTGTCTTCGCTATTTATGGCGACCAGCGCGACAAGTGGATGGCAATCTCTGACTACTGCTCTCATCGTAATGGGTATGGTAATTTTCGGAATCATTATCACTCTTACGGTTTCCTGGACGCTATCCAAAACAGCCTTGCGCGGGGTACCGACACACTATACGCTGGAGCTGCCTCCTTACCGCCGTCCGCAAATTTGGAAAACGATCCTGATCGCAAGTAAAGATAAATCGTGGAGCGTGCTGAAAAGGGCCGTCATTGTGGCCGCCCCCGCTGGTATTATCACTTGGATATTAGGCAATATCTATGTCGGTGGGGATAGCATCCTCGCCCATATGGCTGCCTTTTTTGATCCGTTTGCGCAAATCATTGGTCTCGATGGCTATATTCTCATGGCTTTTATTCTCGGTTTGCCTGCTAATGAAATCGTGCTGCCGATCCTTCTGATGGGGTACATGTCCTCCGGTGCCATGGTTGATGTGGAAGGCCTCGACAACATCAAGGATGTCTTCTTGCAGCACGGATGGACTTGGTTGACAGCACTCAATATGATGTTGTTCTCTCTGCTTCATTATCCTTGCGGCACAACCTTGTTCAATATTTTCAAGGAAACGAAAAGTGTAAAGTGGACGGTGCTTTCTGCACTCATTCCGCTAGCCATTGCGATCGGAGTAACGTTCTTGACTGCCCAGGTGGCAAGAGCACTCGGTTGGGTGTAAAAAACAGCAAAAAGCCTTTGCACAATACCAGACCTCCTGGTTCGTGCAAAGGCTTTTTCGTTAATCTTCCAGTGGAATCCTATTTATTTTGTAATGGGTATCACGCCATCCAAGGCGATTCTCTCAAACTCCAGTCCACTCATCTCTACTTTGTACGTATCCTGTTTGGGTACCTCGAAGACAATCGAAACGGTCTCCAGGTTATTTGCCACAATAAAATCCTTGTAGGCCTGGCCTTCTACGCGCAAGTTAATTTCTTCCGGTCCCTTGTTTGGAATGACAATAAAAAGCTTGCCTTTGTCGTAATAGACCTTTTCTATGTTCAACTGTTTCTTCTTGCCAAACGGAATGCTTTGCGGATATTTGGCATTCAGATCCAGCACAAAGTGATCATCTATGCTCTTGAAAGCAGACACCTCATCGAATCGAAGCCCCAGCTTTTCCGGTATGTCTCCAAAGAAAAGAGACGGCATAAACTGCATCGTATACTTGTCACTGCCTCGAACCCGTTCCAGATTCTCATTGATTCGGTCATCCATTGCCGGATATTCCTTTCCATTCCCATCTACCAGCTTCACATTCTCCAAGCGATGCAATTCGAACCCATCCTGCAAAGCAGCTTCCAGCTCCGCTTCCATCACAGTCGGAGAAGCTACAATCTGGTTTACTTTCAGACTCGTCAACAGGCTGTCTGTTTCTAGCACAGCATCTGCTTCTGCGTCCGGTTGGATGACTTTCTCTGCTACAGTGACGGACTTTGGCAGGGGCAGCAACAGTTCAGCTACCACTTCATCCGGTCCATTCTTGCGCATATCTACAATTTGCACAGGCAGGACGGGCTTCGTCTGATTCATGATCTCCCGCATTTTTTTCTCGTCAATTCGGTAATTCGGTTTGAAGATAAGATAATGCACACCATCGATTAATTGAAAATCCTTTTGAGCACCGCCTATTTCTTTCAGCTCCCCCAAATCTACACGAAGACTCCCATAGAGCATATCGCTTCTTTTCGATTCGTCCGGAATCCGTGCAATCTCCTCCATCTTTTCACCGGAAATCAACAGCGTAAACGTAATCCGTCTGTGATCCACCATGGCATCCCTGATCTGATAAACAAAACCGTCCTTCTCCAATTTCACCTCGGGCAAAATCGGATAGCCGTTCTTTAAAGCATGCATGAAACCTTCATCTGGTGTGATCCATTCAAATACTTCCTGGCCTCGCTCTGCACCAGTCAGTCCCCACAAGCTTTCATCAAAGGGCTGAACAATCTGGAAGCAAAAAGTAGCAGCAACAGCCAAACCGGCTGCCCAAGAGGTTACCTGCCAGCGACGGCGACGCTTCTCACGCTGAATTTTTGTGAGTACTTCCTGCTCGAATTTTTCCAAATGAAACGGATATTTTTCACGAACGGTTTGCTTTGCTGATTGACTCCATTCCCTCCACATGCGATCGTCGCTCATCCTTTTACCTCCTTCGACATGATCTCCTTCAATTGCTTCCTGGCGCGATGCAAACGTGTACGGACGACCTCCTGCGAAACCCCGAGAATGTCCGCCACTTCCGCAATCGACAGGTCTTCATAATAGTGCAGGAGAATAACCTGCCTGTACTTCGGTGCGAGGGATTGAATGTACGTGACGACCTCTTCCCGCTTCACCCGGTTTAAAATCTCTTCCTCAACCTGATTGTTTGCCTGCCGATCCATCAAGTCGCCCAGATGATCATCCATCGTCGGAAAAATGTTGCGGAACGACCACGACCGAAAATGCTTTTTGCTTTCATTCATCGCGATCTTGTAGAGCCAATGCTTGATCTGTCCGTCCCCGCGAAACTGATCGAGATGCCGATACGCTTTGATAAACACGTTTTGGGTTATATCGTCCGCCAAGGCATGATTCTTTACCGTGAGACTCACCAGATGAAAAATCTTCTCCCCGTATTGCTGCATCAGCCATTTCAGTCTGGCTTCCCGTGTTACCTCCAGACTCGCTGGCATTGTTTCTGCTTCGTTCAACCCGTTCACCTCATCCGTTGATTGCTTGCTATTAGGTATGATCCATCCCACGGCAAAAAGGTGACAGAAAATGCAAAAAGAAACCGCTGTGGTTACCACAACGGCTACTTCGCTGTTTGTTCTTCGCGCAATGCTTCGGCTCCACTGATGAAAACGTTGTCGCTCGGATGCCGTAATGGAGGCCATCAGGAGAACGAATTCCTGTTCGCTCTACAAAACATGCTGCATCCAAATATTCGGCTCGATATATACCACTTCGTCCTTTTCCACGTCAACCTGCACGGGAACTAATGCGTCTGGAATGATGTACGATCCGGACTCGGGGAATTTCATTCCTGTCCAGCTTTCCCAATCTTTCAGATTTCCTCTGATCAGCATGGATTCCGGCGCCACCTGCATGATCGTCGCTCCCAGTTTCCAATGCGTGCGCACCCACGGATCAAACGGAGCGTCATCGGCCGTTTTCCACTGAACATACTTG
Organism: Brevibacillus sp. MS2.2; assembly: GCF_013284345.1. NCBI lineage: Bacteria > Bacillati > Bacillota > Bacilli > Caryophanales > Paenibacillaceae > Brevibacillus > Brevibacillus sp. MS2.2. Next base: position 26,898 of record NZ_JABSUZ010000043.1, on the reverse strand, counting down.
TCCATTGGCGTGAGCGGGTACTTGTGCTTGAGCGATGGACGTACAGGTGCCACCAAGTGCACCAAGCCACTTTCCTTGGCGATATCCTTCATCGCTGTAACCATCTGCTTGCTCAGACCGAGTCCGCGATAGTGGGGATCGATGGAGATGGAGAGTGCTGATAACGCGTTTGGCTGCTTTTCTTGGCGGTAGTCTTCAATCCCTTGCAGAAATACATCATCCCAGCCTTTTGGCAGCCCTTCCGCAGTGCCATCCCAATAAAATGGAATCGCATTTCCTACAGCCATCAGCTTGTCAGCCTCGTCCGTCAGCATGAATTGATAAGAAGAAAACCAGTCATACAGATGACCGTAATATTCATTAGCCACTTCGTCATTCAGCATGAAGGCAGACCAGCTTGCTTCGATTAGTTCATCAGCTTGATCGTTTAAATCCGATCTTTGTGCGAAAGTGTAGATGTTGTATGACATGCTTGGAATCCTCCTACGAACTCAGATGTCTAGCTTCCCATCATTCCCTATTCGATTTTCTTCGACATTTTCCTCTTGCGGCGTGTCACACAATCTCCCCCTACCTCGTTATATGGTCAATTCCAAACGAGGAGCTGATTGGCATGAAAGAACGAACATGTGTGATTGTCGGAGGCGGTTACGCAGGTATCCACGCACTAAAAACCGTTCGCGATACGTGCAAAGGACTTCCGATCCGCTTCATCTTAATCGATAGAGAGCCTCATCACCTTCGCAAAGTCCTGTTGTTCAAACCGGCTGCTGCCAAAACAGATATCTCGATTCCGCTAAAAAGCCTGTTTCCAGACGGCGTCGAATTCGTCCAAGGTACAGTCACATCGATCAATGGGAAGGCGAAGACCCTCTTATTCCAAAACAAAAACGGCCAAGAACAGGCTTTGCCCTACGACATGCTCATCCTGGCAGTAGGAAGCGTCATTCGCCAACCGGAGCCAGAACAAGGCGGCATCGCTTTGACAGGCGTCGAGGCGGCCGAGGCGATTCGGGATAAGTGGCTTGCCAACATGCGCCAAGCTGTTCATGAGAAGCAGCCATCCGAACGAGAGCGATTGTTGACGATCGCCGTTGCGGGAGCGGGTATCAGCGGGATGGAGACCGCTGCGGAGCTGGCTTTTGCTATGCGCGAGGAAGCGAAGAACCTCGGCATTCATCCTGATGAAGTCAAAGTCTATCTCATCAACGCCCAAAACCGATTGTTTACGGAAGGTTCTGCCAAAATGGGGCGCAAGCTGGAGCGTGCACTCACGGATGGCGGCGTAATCATTCTCCATGGTCAAAAGGCCCTTCATGAGCGGGACGGAATGCTGACGCTAGCCAGTGGTCGCACGCTTGCTGTCGGGCTGTGCGTCTGGTCGCTCGGACTCTTGCCGAATCCCGCATTGCGCAGCATGGGTTTGCCACTGACCACATACGGACAGGTGGTCGTCGATGAATCCTATCGTGTAGCGGGAATGCCGGGAGTGTACAGTATTGGCGATTGTGCACACATCGTTGATCCAGCCAGCGGGCAAGCGGACACGATGACATGCAGGGAAGCCTCCGGCCAAGCGATACGTTTGGGCAAAATTGTACTGGCTGACTTGGATGGAACCCCTGCCCCCACACACAAAAGCTTTATGGACATTTACTGCGTCGGACTCGGCCCTGAACGCGCAATGGTTTGGACGAGAAAATGGGGACTCGATATCATTTTGACAGGGAAATTGGGGTGGAAGCTTCGCCAGCTCACCTGGAATATTGCCAGCATGATAAAATAGGAAAAAATAGGGACGTACGAAGACACAAGAGGAAGTGACACAGCCATGGAGGCTCTGTACAAACAATACAAGGGGCTCATGTTCCGCCTCGCCTATCAGATGCTCGGCTCGGCCACGGATGCGGAGGATATCGTGCAGGACGTATTCGTGAAGGCCTATGATGTCTCGCTGGAACAGATGACCGAACCGAAGGCCTACCTGTGCAAAATGACCACAAACCGTTGCCTCGATTTGTTAAAATCGGCCCGCAAAAAACGAGAACGGTATACTGGGCCATGGCTACCAGAGCCCATCTCTACCCCTGATGCAGACAGCTATGATTCTGTCATTACCAAAGATTTACTATCTTACGCGATGCTCGTCCTGTTGGAGCGGCTATCTCCTCCAGAACGAGCGGTATTCGTCCTGCGGGAAGCCTTTGACTTCCAATATGACGAGATTGCCGAGCTGGTTGGAAAAACCGAAGCGAATTGCCGCAAGATCGTTAGTCGGGCTAAAAAGAAAATGGGGATTGACCCAGAGGAACCCAACTTCAACCAAGAAAAAGAGCTCGGCGAAGAATGGATCGGCCGTTTTCTGTCTGCGCTGGAGCACGGAAATGTCGAAACATTGCTTACTCTGCTTGCCACAGACGCAGTCATGCTCTCCGACGGCGGCGGCAAGGTCACCGCAGCCCTGCATCCGATCTTGTCTAGCGAACGAGTGGCTTCCTTCTTACTCGGCTTGATGCGCAGCTTCTCGAAGCGTTCAGATTTCTCTGTAGAGCTCGCACCTTTAAACAACCAGACCGGGTTTGTGATCAGACTGGACGGCAGAATCGACACCGTGGTGTTTTTGCATATCGAACAAGGAGTTATTCGTAATCTCTACTTTGTCAGAAACCCTGATAAGTTAAGATTCGTCGTGTCGTAATCGGCTCCTTCCCAGCAAACGAATCACACAAGAATCTCACAAACAAACCCTCTTTCATTTCATAGTGAAGGAGGGTTTTGTTTCGCTTCATTCGCGTTCTAAAAAAGTGTGGTCAAAATAAGTTTTGAAATTCGGATACAAAAAGATCAGTGATTCTTTCAATTCGTTGCGTTCTGTATTTTCTTCATCCATTTCAAACAAAATTTCATGGTCAATTTCATAGATTCCACACTTCTCTTCATCCGGACTTTCTTGTAAATCGATACATCGTAGTTTGCCGTACTCTGCATCCCATGAAAAAGGAAGGTAACCTAGCTTGCAAAGCAATGGATTGTACATATCCTTTATACGGTCGAATGGCTCATCCATCCCTTGTTCAGGAATGACGTCGAAATAATGATGGTAAGTAGAAATAAAGGCTTTATACCACTCTGGAAATTTTAGCCCAAATTCTTCTTCGAGCGCTGCGACATCATCGTGACTTACGCTAGAAGGAACCAGCTTCCATCTGGACCATTCTTCATCGACATCAGCTACCTTCATGACATCAGGGACGTCTGGTCGCATCCATCTGCAAAAGCCTTCCTCTGTCACTTGGTTATATCGGGCATAGTAAGCTTCAAAACCATTCTTGATATACTCTCCTATATCCATTAATAAAGCCTCCTTTTTCCTATAGCAAGTCTGTTCCCCATAAACGTTTTGTTTCTATGAGCACTTCATCCTGAAATTCCATTTTGTATATATCGGGCTTTGACGTCTCCAATAAAAACTCCAAGTCGTACTGACTATCAAAGTACCCCATCATCAATGTCATAACTGCGCCATGCGTTCCTATTACAACTTTCTGTCCGCGATATTGTTCCAAAATCTTTTGCATCGTTCTTACCACACGATTCTGGCAAATTCGAATAGATTCCCCCCCAGGCAGCGAAAAGTCTGGCTCAGAAAACATCTTCTTTACTAATGGGTACAATTCGTTATCGGACATAATCTGATCATTTTCAATAAAAACGAGCTCTCTCAACTCTTCAAAAACGACGATCTCTTTCCCTACGGACTGTGCGAATTCTTCTATTGTTGCCATTGCCCTTTTATACGGACTCGAAATGAACGCATCTATCCCCTCGTCTTTCAATATGTGAGTGATGATATGGGCATCTGACCTACCTTTTTCCGTCAGCCCGCGCGTTCTCTCGTCTCCTTCGGTTTTCAGTGATTCTCCGTGCCGAACCATATAAATAAAGGTTTTCATATTTATCCTCCCTTGGACTTCTATTAGTGATGTTCTATATATACGACGAAACCCCCTTTCCATTTTTCACTAGAAAGGGGGGCCACTCTTAGATTTTGAACCTGTGCACGATCTCTTCCATCATCTGCGTCAAGCCGACATTTCTCTCTGAAATAGCAGCGACCTGTTGGTTGTTATCCGCAATAATGCGAGATTGCTCTGTAATCGCCTCTACACTGTGGGCACTTTTCTCCATGGAGTTTGTCACTTGCTCTACGACAGAAACCACACTGCTGATTGTGGAATTCAACTCTTCAAAAGAGGCATTGAATTCAGCCAGCAACGTATAGAAACGGTGTGCATCCAAATTGTACTTCTCCGATGTTTCCATCATGCTATCATAGTCAGGACTAACCTGTGTATCGATGAAATCCAATACACTCGACGAATGAGTCGCCAGATTGTCTACGGATTCACGCGCGACCTGGATAATGCGTTGAATATCAATCACGACCTCAGACGATTGCGTCGCCAGTCTGCGTATCTCATCCGCTACGACAGAAAACCCTCTACCGCTGTCTCCCGCACGTGCAGCTTCAATCGCCGCATTCAATGCCAACAGATTCGTCTGCTCAGAGATTGTGAGTATCGCCTCGGCCAACAGGTTGATTTTTTCCATCGATTCCTTCGAGTCGGTGATCGCAACTTCTGTTTGTGCCTTTACATTCATATAGAGCTCTGTCGTCATTTTATCCGCAGCCAATGCATGTTCCCGCAAAGCAGTTGCTCGCGAGCTGACATCCTGTGCGGTCGCAGCCGCTACTTCTGTTCTTTTCGTAATCGAGTGAATGATGGTCTCCATATCATTCAAGGTCGCATTCATCTCTTCTGTGGCCGCCATCGTCTCCTGCATATGGGCGAGCAAGATGCCCGTAGCCTCCGCGGTTCCGCTGGACTGCTCGCTTACTTTGTTGGTAGATTTCTTCGCGCTTTGCGCATTTTCAGAGACCGAGTGAGACACGGCTGCCAGCTTGCTCACAACCTCTCTTAATTGCTCACGCATGACAATGATCGACTGTGCTGTCAATCCTATCTCATCCTGCGTGCCCTGCTCGTTTACCGCCATTTTTTCCCGCAAATCAAATTGGGCCGTCTGCGTAATGATCTCCCTCATTTGATCAATCGGGCGGGTAATCCAACGACTCAGCAGGAAGGAAAGAAGCAACGCTCCTGCCACGGAACATACCAGCTTCCAGACAACGGACTCCAGATTGTCCGCCAGCTTCTGGTTCAGCTCTGTATTGTCATACACAATCTTGATAACACGTGATCGGCTGAGATCATTGGGATCTTTGCCTAGCTTGTACGGTACGAGGCGATAAGTGAGATCTTTCTCTTCTGTTTTTTCATGAAACTCTCTGATCTCTTGAGATTGGTATGCTTCCGTAAAAATCGGCAAGTGACTTTCGATCACCCGCAAGGCTTTCCCGTCGCTCCCTGTTCTCCCCAAAGCATAACCATCATGAGAAAAGACCAGAATGTCTTTTACCATGTCATATTTCTCCGTGATCCCCTGCGACACTGCCAAGAAATTAAAGGTCTGGAAAAGAGCGCTGTCCTGCAAATTCACACTGACTTCAAACAGGTACTTCTGGTCAAACGTAGGGAGATAAGCGAACTTTTTAATTTGACCTGTATTGACGGAAACCTCCATGCCATCAGAAGAAAACTCAGTTCCATCGATCCGCTTTTTCAACAGCTCCGTAAATGCCCCGGCATTGCTGAAATCAAGTCCAATATCGGTTTTGACGCTGGAATGAACGACCTTGATATTTCGGTCAATGATGAAAATATCCATCCCATACTGCTCACGCAGGGCTGCATAGTCCCACGACCCCACCGCTGGATTTTGCCGATAGTTGTTCGTTAACACTTGCAGTGTTTGCTGCATGCGGGTTTCCATGTCTTTCTCAAAAACACCGTATGCCATATCCACATTTTTCACTGCATTCGTGACATGATCCTCTACCAGCTGGTACTGTATCGCTTGGTCAGAAATAATATTCGCCTTGAACTGAACATAGTCAATAATAGACAACACAATGGCTACCAGCATCGTAAATAAAGAAATCATCAAGGTAAGCTTAGTACGAAAAGACATCCACATTCGTTTCATAAGTCTGCTCCAAGAGGTTTTATTTTTTAACATAACTTAACATAATTTACCACATCTTAACTTGTCAATCCTTTCATGAATTTACTGTATTTTGGCAATATACACACTAGGATTTACCATTAACACCGTGCTTATAGTGTCAATGAACACCGTATGAACTTATGCCCAAAACCGCACTGCACCGCCATTTGTTATGTTAAAATCGGCTCGAACAAAGATGTGCAAAACGTATGTAGGAGGACACCCACATGCAAAATCGTCAAAATGAAATTATTATTCCTGAAAATCCTGTTTCACACTTCCTGTTCACCAGCACAAAATCGGCTGCGATCTGGTTACTCATCAGATTGTATGTCGGCTATGCATGGATTACTGCCGGATGGAAAAAAGTCCAGTCCGATAGCTGGACTGGAGATGCGGCTGGCGGCGCAATTCAAGGGTTCGTAAAAGGCTCCCTGGCAAAAGCAGCCGAAGGAAAGGACGTAACGGGGTGGTACGCCTGGTTCCTGGAAAATATGGTATTGCCAAATGCCAAGGTGTTCGGCTTCCTCGTTGCTTGGGGTGAGGTACTCGTCGGACTCGGCTTGATCCTCGGCTGCCTGACAGGGATCGCAGCGTTTTTCGGCGGCTTGATGAACGTCAGCTTTCTGTTCGCAGGAACGGTCAGCACCAACCCACTCCTTTTTGTTTTTGCCACTTGGCTCGTTCTGGCTTGGAAGGTTGCGGGCTGGTATGGTCTTGATCGCTGGGCGCTTTCTTATCTCGGAACACCTTGGACGAGAAAATCGCGCGATGGTGTTCTGCCGATGAACAAGTAATCCTTACTTTAACTCTCTAATGACAAAAGCCACCTTTTGCGGGTGGCTTTTGTCGTCCCTTCAGCTAGATAGTTAATGAAGTAACGGACAAATTGTATGAATTTATTCCGAAAGGTAACCGAGATTTCTAGTGAATATTTATACATTGTGTTGAATGACTGTCTGATTGCTGTGCATTATTCTTTTGAGGAACTGTAAATTTTCTTATTTTTCAAATAATTAAACAGGAGGACTGTATGAACAAGTGGCTACTAGGCATTTCCACTGCTGTTTTGTTGTTTAGTCTCTCAGTCGGCTGTAGTTCGAAGCCCGCCGATAATATCCAATCCCCTCCAGCGGAAACAACTGCAAAGCCTACTACTTCAGAGCCAATGGTCTTGCAATGGAGCATTACCGGGGAGCCATCTACGATGGATGCCGGCATCGCAACAGATTCGACCTCCATGGACATGATCAATCTCACCTTCGAAGGACTGACCAGCGTCGACCGTCAAGGCCAGATGATCAACGCCATCGCGGAGAGCTACACGCACACTCCTGACTTCACTCATTTTACTTTTACCATTCGAAAGGACGCGAAATGGAGCAATGGCGATCCCGTTACTGCTCACGATTTTGAGTACGCCATCAAGCGCAATCTCGACCCCAAAACCGCTTCCGGCTATGCGTATCAGCTCTTCTATATCAAAGGGGGCGAGGATTTTTATTCTGGAAAAGGCAAGCCAGAAGACGTCGGGGTAAAGGCAAAGGACGACTACACACTCGATTTCACCTTGCGCTCACCAACACCGTTTTTCCGTGAACTGACCTCATTTACTACCTACTACCCGCTTCATAAAAAGACCATCGAGAGCAACCCCCAGTGGGCAACAGAAGCTAAAACAATTGTCGGCAATGGCCCGTTTATCATGGATACGTGGGAGCATAAATCCAAGCTCTCCTTCAGTAAAAGCCCTACTTATTGGGACAGCGCCAACGTCAAGCTAGACCAGATCCATATTGTCATCATCGAGGATAACAACACCGCCCTGTCCATGTTTGAAAATGGCGACCTGGATTGGGGAGGCTACCCTTCCTTTGGCTTGTCGCCGGATGCGGTCGGTCAGATCAAGGCAGAGGGTAAGCTGCTCGTCGCAGATAACCCCGGCACCAAAGCCGTCATCTTCAATACAGAGAAGCCCCCGTTCACGAACAAAAAAATTCGCCAGGCGTTTTCGTATTCGATCAACCGACAGCAATTGGTGGATAACATCCTACAGACTGGTGTTCCGCCCGCTTATGGCTGGGTTCCCGTTTCCATGGGATTGAATCCGGACGGCTACTTTAAAGAGGATGTGGAGAAGGCGAAGCAGCTTTTGGCGGAGGGCATGAAAGAGCTCGGGCTGACTCAATTCCCTAAAGTCACGTACTACTACGACACCGGAGAAACGGACAAGAAGCTGGCTCAAGCACTCCAGGACGAATGGAAGAAAACATTGGGGGTCGACATTGACATTCGCACCTCAGAATGGAAAGTGTTCAACGAGGATGTCCAAAATGGTAAATACGACTTCGGCATCTGGCTATGGGGAGCCGATTTCAACGACCCAATCAATTTCCTCGAAATGTACAAGGACTTGGGTGGCAACAACGTCGTTCGCTTCGAGCACAAGGAATACCGCGATTTGCTCAATAAGAGCTACTATGAGACCGACGAGCAAAAGCGCAAGCAACTGTTGTTTTACGCTGAAAGAATTCTCATGGAAGAAATGCCGCTGGCACCGCTGCACTTCCGCGGTAATGCTTATGTGAAAAACGACAAGGTGAAGGACTTTGTGATCCTCCCTCTCGGCGGTTCCTACTTTAAATACGCGTATATTGAAAAATAATAAAGCGCGGGCATCGTCTCTATGCGAAACAGATAGAGAGATGCCCGCTTCTTCAATCACAGATACCTAGCGATAATTTGAACTAACTTTGCAGGGAACTCATGTAAATTGGTAATATCCAAAAATCTTTCATTCCCATAGATTTCACTTATCACATCCTTGTCTTGACCAATTGCTGCCGCTAGAAAGGTAACTCCTTTTCGTTCATATTCCTGTATGGTCTGTTTCATATCTGTAACCGCATAACTTCCGGTATAGTCATCCATTGCTTTCGGTTGTCCGTCACTTATGCTAATCAACAGTTTTGTCTTTTGGGGGGAAGCGGCTAATCGTTCCGCCATAATTCTAAGCGCCATGCCATCGCGATTATTACTTCTCGCATGAATCCTCATTAACCTGAAGCGATCATTGGCATCCGCTTTATCGTAGTCGGCATAGGCAAAGATCGACATTTGCTCCAATCTGGAAACATCCGCCGTATCACCGTAGATTAAAATGGGGATATGACAAAGCTGACAATATTCATATACGGCGATCACTGCTCGTTTTGCAGCTTCTAATCTCCCGTAAGCTGACATCGATGCGGATTCATCGACCCTAAGACCAACCACAAGAGAAGGGGATTCCGTTGGAGGACGTTTCTTGGCAAAATACTTGTAATCCCTGTAAGCAACGCTGTCTGCTTGAAATTTGCTGCCATAGTAACGATTCCTCGCAAAGTCGGAAGAGATCTCATGTTCCAGGTACGGAAGTGTCTTTCTGGAAATCTCTTGCACGATCGGCATGAGTCCCTGACAAAGACGAACATATTCCTGTTGGTTTTCCTCATCGTAGTCTGGACGGTGAACAAGGAGCTTTACTTTTTTATGAATCGAATCAGAAATGACCTCTCTTGCCTCTCGATTCAGCTTTTTACGGAAATCGCGTTCCTTTTGTTTCGCTTCCTCTGACATGGATTCAGGATTTGCCTGATGATATTTGGGAGAGCCATCTTCTCCCAAGCCTGAGCGTTCCATATGGGTAGCATCATCAGAGACACGGGAAGAGCTCTCGTCACTATCGGCAGACTTCTTCAATGCGATTCCCTTTTCCTCTCCATGGTTGTCTTTGCCAAAATCAGTGTCGTCTATATCTCCCCATGCCCTGATCTCTACGGCGTCGTCAGATTTTCGTTTTTTTTTAACTCAATCTCGGCTTCTTCCAAGCTGGCAAACAAACCATGATTTTTTAGTGCTTCTTCCAAAAGCTTTATTTCTTCCGAGTCGGTTGTTATCTTGTAGATGACCTTATGATAAAGGGATTCTTTTGCGGAAGCTCCTCCGGCAATCGCATCTGCCCAGTAGAAAAAGGAACGCATTCCAGCCACGCCCTTGATCGCATTGGCCCGCGCTGTTCTGTCTAAAACCATAATCATGTCCGCTAAAATACCCAGCACCTTTCCATCTTGAAAACCGGTTTTGGCCATGACACGTTCGATCATGATTTCTTTGGTCGGCAGGTCCATCTTTTCCGTATGCTGAACCCTGTCGCGTAGCGCTTCGTTTAACGGTCTGGTTCCCGCATAACTGCGGTTTGTTGTGATAACCGCGATGAAGTCTGGGTGCCTGCGTATGATCTCGGTGGGAAGATTGATGCTGCCATCCAGCTCCAGGGCAGAGTTTAATGCCATTAACACCGCAGCATCGCGAATTACGTTTGGTTCCTGGATTTCCAGAAGATAACCCTTTTGATAAGCTCTGACGATTTCCGAAGGGTAAAAACGGTACTCAATCGCTTCGCCATCGGTGTTTTCCGTTGCTGCAAGCTTCAGTAATTGCTTCATCTTTAAAGCTGCCTGTTCCTGTGTAATTCCCAGTGCGTCCATTACAATTTCAGCTATGCTTTGAAGCCCATCGCTTTCATATAAAGCTTTCCATACCGCTTGCTCGGCAGGCTCCATTTCCTCTAGACGTTCAGAAGAAATGACCGGCAAAATAGCGCCAATAATATCCGATTTATCCATATCGGCAAAACAAGTCACTTTCGTATACGGCAGCCCGAAATTAGCCGATAATGCTTTGGCTAGTTGTGTTTTCCCAGAGCCGGCGTCACCTTCTAACAGTATATTGGCGATTTTCATTTCCCCGCGATGCCAGTTGCGTTTGATTTCTTTACTAATGCGCTGTTCTTCTTCACTGACCTTATGAGTGGATGGCTTTTTCCAAACAAGCTTTTTTTCTGCATCCGTCAACTGTCTTTCGGGTGACAAATCATATTTTTCATTTTCCGTCATCACATTTCTACTCCCCTCATAGCGCTGGGCCACTCTGATCTTTGCTCTTTTTCTCAACAAGAAGAGGAAGCAGCAAAAACGCACCGATTATAATCAAAACACCGCTCACCACATATACCGCAACCAGCGAGAACGTCTCCTTCAGATAGCCGGATATAAACATGCCAATCACCATCATTCCCATAAAAACAGGCATGATCGTACCAGATACCCGACCAATAAATGCCCCTTCTGTGTTCCGTACAAGCAGCGTCTGGATTCCGCTTTGAATACAAGGAAAAAAGAAACCGCTGATCACTAATAGAGCGATGGTTAGCCAAATCATAGTAGACGCGCCTATTCCCATCGTACAAACGGCCGAGACAAGTAAGCCTATCATGAGCAACATCTGTGGCCTCACCTTTTTCGCTATCCCGATTATGATAGCTCCTCCTGCCAGCATGGCTGCCCCATTGGCCATAACCAGCCACTGCAAAAATTGTTTGTCCTGTCCCAAATTCTCGATGACAAGGAAGATTTGAAGCGGCTGCGTCAGACCTGACGCCAATCCGACAGCGGAGAAAGTCAAACAGAGTGTTCGTAAGGAGTGATTGGACCCGATATAGCGCAGTCCGGCCTTCAGTTCCTTGATGAAGCCGCCGGCATCGTCAGACTTCGGTTCCTCCGCGTCACGGGGAAGCGTCGCTAAGATAAGAGAAGACCCCAGGAACAGAACGGCAGTCAAAATCAGAGAGACTGTAATTCCAAACTGGATGAAAATAAACGTGCCGATGACCGGACCTAATACCGTAAAGACAGCGACAAGTGTTTGGGACATTGCCATCGCGCCTTGCAGTTGTTCAGTTGGTACATGACGCTTGTACAGTTTCATGGCCGAGGGTTGGGAAAATTGAGACAGGCTGGCGGAAATAAATGTTCCGATGAGAAGTGCCATCCATCCACCATTCATGAGCGCAAGCAGCACAGCCCCGACGGACAGGGCAGACAGCAGATCGCTCCAAACCATCGTCCGCTTCGGCCGCCATCGGTCGGCAAAGGTTCCGCCAATCAGGCCGAATAGAAAAATAGGTGCGAATTCCGCAACCGAAATCAGTGATACATAAACCGAATTGTTATTCGTCAATTCGCTAACGAAAAGAAGAACGGCATAATTCCGGGTCCAAATCCCCAAATGCAGCAGCACGCGGGAGAGGACAATCGTTCGAACATAAACATTGGAAAACATTTCAATACCCCATATCCTTTAATAGTTTTGATAATGTGCGCAGACGTTCGCTGATCATCTCATCGTCATAGCTCAGCGCTTGGCTGAACAGCTTGATATCTTCATGAAGAGTCTCGTTATCCGTACATATCGCCACGTTCATTGCATCCCCTTGCAGAGCAACCCGGTCGATGACGGGCTCTTGCGGGTCATAATAATGCTCATATCTGTATGCGTCGCGAAAATGGGCCAAAGACCGACAAATCAGTATGGACATGTCAAGAACGCGATGGAGCGGCATTTCCTCCGATTGTTTTGACCATTCTTCTCCTGTGTATCTCCATACCTTGGCAGATAGATCAACCTTTCTTCTGGAGCTGCCCTCTGCCACTCCCAGAGAAAGTGCTTTTGCATCTGTGTTCCTAGCTAATCGGCCATCAACGCGCTCATAGTTATCCGACACGACAACAGGCTTATGGTTCAAGTTCGTCGATATTTTCATTTTCTTTCCCTCTTTTCGTTTGATTATTGTTCTTTCTTTTTTTCCTGGTGGTATCCGCGCTCTCCGTACGGCTGGAGCTGGTCGAGCCATTTTTGTTCCAATTTTTTCAGCGCATCTTTTTCATCAAAGAATCCGTCTTCCTTCTTTTTCAAAACCTCCAACACTTCAAAGACGAATGCCTCTTCTCCGTACTCATTCCATTCCCGTTGAAGCTGCTTGTTTATATGCGAACCCATTTTGAGAGTGAACAGCTTTCCGTTCATCGTCTTGAGGTTGCGGGTGCCACTGATCCAGATTTTTTGATTTTCGGTGTTTTTGATCTGATACACCCCTGCCTGCGTTTCCGATTCTTTATACAGTTGTTTCAGTTCTTCTCGATTCATCGTTTCTCCCCCACTTTTCAGCAACCGAACTAAATAGACAAAATCAGTTTTTGTTTATTATTTAATAAACATAATGATCTATCGTCTTTTATTTGTCAAGCACACAAAAAAAACACCGGAACATGTCCGGTGCCTAATTTGGGTTGGGTTACAACGAGTACAAGGCCAATGAATCTCCAACAAACAATAGATAGAAATGTCTATACTTATGCTTGTTAGCGAATTCCCTTCTATAACGTTTTCACCATATAGTAGCGATCGTTTCCACTTCCATATTCCGCAATCCGTGTCTCGATAACCGCAAAGCCTGCTTTTTGATAAAGTCCGACTGCTCCAGTATTATCAGGGCTTACGGTTAGGCAAATCTGACGAAACCCATCCTCACGTAGCTGCTCCAGCAAATGGTTCAAGAAAGAGAACCCATACCCCATCCCTTTACGATCTGCTCGGATGTAATACCCATACATGTAGCACTTGTCCGGCTGACGGAAATCCCTCAAGAGCTGGCATACCCCGACAGGACACTCCTCCTCCGCTTCCATGAAAAGTGCAACGCAGCCATGTCTCGCGAGTGGCACGAGCACCCATTCATCAATCGCTCCATGTACGCCAAAAGCCTCCTGCTCCATAGCCTTGATCATCTGAAGCTGGCTTTCTGTCAATGCCTCGACGATTTCTACGCGCGTATTTTGCATTCCAGTCATCTCCCTATACGGGTTGCCGCCTCGCTCCGATGACTTGTTCTGACTTAACCGTTATGTCGGCAAGCACCGCTTCATCTAGCTCTACACCTAAGCCTGGCTGATCTGACACGACAATCTGACTTCCGTGAATCGCAAGCTGAGCCACATCCCGCGAAATGATCGTAGGTCCTGCCAGCTCGTTGGAAATGATGTTTTTCTTCGCCAGAGACAAATGTGCACCAGCTGCACTGCCAATCGAGGACTCCAGCATCGAACCGATCTGGCACTCCATCCCAGCCATTTCCGCCTGATTCACCAATTTGAGAGCAGGATAAATCCCTCCACTTTTCATCAGTTTGATGTTTACTTTATCTGCCGCTTTCTTCGCGATGACTTCCCGCATTTCCTTCGTGCCATGCAGTCCCTCGTCTACCATAATGGGAATCGTTGTTTGCCTGCGGATTTCCGCCAGCGCATCAAGATCATCTGCCAAGACAGGCTGCTCCATCCAATCAATGTGACAATCCTCGAGCTGTTTCAAAACAAGCAAGGAGTTCGCACGGTTCTCCCACCCTTGGTTGGCGTCCACCCGCAGCCCTACGTCAGGGCCAACTGCTTCTCGAACTGCCCGGATTCGCTGGATATCTGTCTGAAGATCCGCTCCCACTTTTATTTTGATCGTGTCATACCCGGCTGCCACTGCTTGCCTAGCTTCCGCAGCCATGACCCCTGGCTCCAAAATGCTTAACACATAGGGGAAGGAAAGAGTCGTGTGATATTTTCCTCCCAAGAAATGATAAACAGGTTGACCAGCCGCCTTGCCCATCAGATCATAGCAGGCGATATCAATGGCGGCTTTTGCTGCTGGTGCTCCCCAAACAGCCTGGTTCATCTTCTCATGGATTCTCTCGATATCAAACGGATTCTCACCGATCATGACAGACGCCAGGTTATGAACGAGCATCGTATAGGTAGACTCCCACGTCTCTCCGGTCACATTTTGGTCCGGTACCGCTTCCCCTAGTCCAACCAAGCCATTGTCGGTCTCCACTTTTACAATAATGGACGGCATATCCTCATAAGAGGCGTACGCGATAATAAATGGGCGTTTTAGCGGCAACCTTATGGCATGAACCTTTACAGACGTTATTTTCATACTCGACTACCCTCCGTAGCTACTACTCGTGGAATGATTCGATAATAAAGGGACATGGCATTCACAGAGCCATCTTCGCCTTTTACAAAGCCAACTGTCAGCTCGCTTCCCTCTCTATCGGTGATAAATTGATGCTCCCCAATTGGTCGCAATAGATAGTTTAGTTGTTTTCCACCAAACGCATCCGACGTTTTATCTATCATCATCAGGACATCCTCTACCATATATACGATGATATCCACTCCTTCCCCACTAACGTATCGACCGACATACTCTTCTAATTGGCCAAGAGGGACACTGTATGTCTCGAATTGGTACTGTGGCGTATTCAATGGACGCCCTTCTACGGCATGAAGTGCTGTCAGAGTGGCTTTTTCGACGGGGCTTCCGATCAAATTGGCCAAGGCCATAGATGTAATACCCCGTTCGGGAACAATCGCTAAATGGGCAGCGACACCTTTGATCGCTCCACCGTGCTTGATCAAGGTACCCCCATAGTAGTCGGGTTGAATGGATAAGCCATACCCGTAATACCTGCTGTAGCTGTTCTGGACATGCGGATAGATCATTTGTTTGACGCTCTCCTCGGATAAAATCCGTTCCTTGCCCACACATCCGCCCGTACGGAAAATTTCAGCGTAGTTCAACATGTCATTCACTGTTGAATTCAAATGCCCCGATGCCGCTACGAGTAACCCATCCTCCCAATTTGGATCAGGGTAAATCTCAGATACGCCATTGCTCTCTTTAAAATGATAGATGGTCGTTACATCCGGTAGGTGTGGCAGATCGCTCAGAAGGAAGGTGCTGCTCTTCATGTCTGCTGGTTCCAAAATATGCTCTTTGACATAAACGTCATACGATTTCCCACTCACTCTGGCAATGACCGCTCCCAGGAGAGAATAGCAATCATTCGAATAGCTGAACAATTGTCCTGGAGAGCCCACCAGCTCATATTCCGCCAGGGCAAGAGCTTCCATCAGCTCTTCGAACGTGTAGATTGGTTTCTGGTACTCCTTTTTCAAGTAACGGTGTATCGGGTTATCCTCGTCAGCCATGTCTTCGAGCATGGAGTTGCGAATCGCCAAGTTATCAATGGGCAGCGGCGGTATGCCCGTCGTGTGCGTCATAAAATGATGAATCGTCATCTGCTCCGTCTTTTGACGATCCGGAGTACGAAACTCAGGGAGGTACTTGATCACCGGATCATGAACAGAGAGCTTTTTCGCTTCTTGTAGCTGCATGATCGCCATGCATGTAAAGGACTTCGTAACGGAGGCCAAACCCATCACGGTATCGGGAGTGATTTCGAGTTCCTTTTCCCGATCCCGGTAGCCAAAGCTTTTGCGAAACAGGCTCTGCCCATTCAGATTCACACCCATGACGAAGCCCGGAACTCTGCCTTCCTTCATTTCTCTTTCAACCAGTTGTTCCCACTCTACTGACCAGCCTTGCTGTCTCATTTCTTCCACCTCTTTCGAATGTTGTCATACCACGCCCTACTCGTTCACCCACATGTCCTGAATAATCAAGGATGCTAATGGATTTGGCTTGACGCCTTGAATCCGGTTACTGACGACCATGAATGTCTTTGCGGAATAGAGCGGAATCCAATAGGCCTGTTCCACGACTCTTTTTTGAATGTCTGCAAAAACCTGCTGCCGTAGCGCTTGATCTGTTGTCGTTCGTCCTTTATCTAGCAGGCTATCGAGCTGTTGATCACTGAGACGAAAGAAATTCAAGCCCCCGATCTGACTCGAATGCAATAACAAGTGCAAAATATCTGGATCGACGCTGCCATGACTCATTGAAAACAAATCGAACTCGCCCTTCAGTGCCTGTTCAAGAGCTGTCGCTGATTCATACTTTTGGATATGCAATTCCACACCAATCTCTTTGAACATGCTTTGCACCAACTGATGTCCGGGATTTGTATCTTCGATGAGCATCGTCAGGCTGAACGTTTTCCCATCCTTTTCCCTTATCCCTTGCGCGTTTGGCTTCCATCCTGCCTCTTCCAGCAGTTGTCTGGCTTGATCAGCATTGTACCTGTAGCCGTACTGCTCTACTGCCGCATCGTATCCGATCATCGTTGGCGGGATCGGTCCGTAGACAGGCACCCCCTCTCCTTGCAGATCTGCCATGATCAATGCATCTTTGTTGATCGCCAGGTTCAGTGCTTTTCTCACGCGGACATCCTGCAAGATTTCATTTTCCAGATTCATCCCAATGAAGTACTCTGCAGGCTGCATTCCTTCCAACACCGTAAAATCTTTGTGATCCTTGTATTTCTTCGCGTCTTTCGGGGGTACAGTGGCAATATCAATCGTCCCACTGTCGAGAGCAGCCATCATGGTCTGGTTGTCTTGAATAAATTTAAGAACGAACTTGTCTGGTCTCACTGGTCCTTGATTCTCAGCAAAAGGAGATGCCCACTTATACTCGTCGTTTCGTACCAGTGTGATCGATTCGCCTGTTTTCCAGCTCTCGAATTTCCACGGACCTACCCCGACAGGATTGCGCCCCAGCTCATTTCCGTATTTGTTTCGTGCCTCTATGGAAATGGGTTGCTGGTAGCCGCCATATGATAAGTTAGAAAGTAATGAAGCGGAGGGCTTATCCAAATGAAAGATCAATGTGGAATCATCAGGAGCTGAAATGGATTTGATCGAAGATACGTCCGGTCCCGTAACCGGTGAGGCTGTTTTCGGATCGAGTGCACGTTCATAGCTTTGCTTAAAAACTTCCGCAGTGAGCGGTGTTCCATCATGGAACTTCACGCCAGGGCGTATCTTGAACGTCATGGTCTTGCCGTCTTCCGAGATCGTGTACGATTCAGCCAGATGCGGCTTCAACTCAAACGTAAAGGGATCGAGGATCAGCAGAGCTCCCCCCAATAGGCCCCCGACAAAATTTCCCGCTGGCAACGACGTCTTTTGCGGGTCCAGCGTATCTGGCTCCATCTGGTAGCCCATGGTGATCGTCCCTCCCTTTTTGGGCTGGGAGTTTTTTGCTGGTTGATTTGCTTGCTTCTCGTCTGGAGCTGGAGCAGAACTGCAACCAACAATGGAAAAGACGAGTACACACATAAGTAAAACGCTGCGTATTTGGCCCTTTAACCGTTCTGGTAGCATGTCGGGACCTCCTTTTTCGAGTCATTTCCATTCGACGTCCATTCTCGTCGTTATATAGTCGCTAATTAGGTCGGATTGCTTCTAGGATGAGGGATGTGGGGGTCCCGGACTTCCTTCACAAACGGAAAAGCCGGGACAGGTTGATGTTACATGAGGAGAATCATGGATGATTAAGGCGATACACAGCCCGCGGGCGTCCTTGCTGATACGGCTGTTCTTCTCCGACGACCTCTACGACCTGATGCTCGATCAGCTTTTTCAAGGTTCTTTCTGAGCTGCGGCGACTGATTTGGAGGTACTCGGCTAAATCGGAAGCGGTGAAGCGGTTATCGCGGCGAAGCTTGACAAACTGCATGATTTTCGTGATGGTAGCGACACTTGCGCCAGTCTTCTCCGCGATTTCCAGCACTTCCTTGTTCTCACTTTTTAATCGGAACGTCTTCGATTCGGTATTTAACGGACCAATCACTTCTTTTTCATCCGTTACCAGATAGGCACTGCTTTCCTTTGCTTTCTGGGCATGATAAATCGCAATGCGTGCGTTGGCTTCGGCCTCTTTCGCGGTTAGGCCAAAACCAAACCCGATGACAATCGTCACTTTGGCAAGCAGATCGACATTACCCAATACTTGCATGATCTTCCCAGATTCAATCATTTGCTCGATGCTGCCTCTCGTGCCATAGATGATGAATTGATCCAGTCCCCATTTTTGAATGGAAGCATCAGTCTCTTTGACGAGCTCCAGCAGCTCTTGCAGCAAAATAATCGTCGCATCCTGCCATTGTGTCTCTACTGGCGGACCATCATTTTGCTGGATCGCTACAATTCCCACAGCGATCTGCGAATTTTTGCTAATTTTCAATTGACCATAAGCAACGGCTTGATTGACAGCATCGCGAATATTCTTATCGGGACTGACGAGCGATGCGGAAGGGATGTTCATCTCACGCAATCGACTGTATACGTAGTCAACGCCAGTCAGAGCAAAATGGCTCTTTTTCTGTTCCCAGCGCTCCTTGTGGAACTGGATAATCGCCTCTACGTCAAATCTCGTCCCGCCTTCTTCAATAATCTCACTGTAGTCTTTTACATACCAAGGCGTAGAAGTAATGCCCAATTCTTCAGCCACCTTCTCAATATACGCCGCTTTTGGCAAATCTATCGAGATGCGGTCCAGTCCTCCCGGTACGTTTAGTAAGGTATGAAACAAAGAGAGGGAAATGGTATATTCATCGATCGGGATGTACACAGCAGGCAGCTTCTTTTGCTCTACCTTTTCCTTGGCAAAAAAATAAGGAAGTGGGCCAGCAAAAAGCAGCACGTCGCAGTCATGGATTTGATCAAGCAACGCAGCGCTCTCTTTGGGGTTTTGGTATGTATACGAAGTCAGTTGAATGTAATCGATGGATTGGGTATGCTTCAAGATCCTTGGCAAAAATTCTTCCGAAGAGATTACTGCTATCGTAATGGTCAATGTTCCACTCCCTCATCTCTCTATGATTTCCACACGTCCTTGAACACGCGGATGAAGTTTTTGCCCAAAATACGCTCAATCGCTTCATCCTTGTACCCTCTTTTGGCAAGGGCACGCACAAGCTCTGGAACCTTGGTATGTCCTTTTACGACATCAAAATCTTTGCGTCCTGCTTGGATAAACACATTGGGAGAATCATATTTCATGAATGGCTCGATGATGTCCAGACCCAGTCCGACGTGTTCAACTCCAACCAGCTTCACGATGTGATCGACGTGGTTGATCAAGTGCTCGATATCAGCCTGGTCGTCTGTGTCCGCTACGAACAGATTGACGCCATTGATGCCGATTACGCCGTTGGTGAATGCGATCGCCCTGATTTGTTCATCCGTCAGATTGCGCATGGAGCTGGCTAATGTCCGACAGTTGGAATGAGAAGCGATGATGGGCTTACGCGCTACCTCGATCAGATCCCAGAAGCCTTCGTCATTCAGATGGCTGACATCAATGATGATGCCCAGTGCTTCTGCCTCTTCGACGACGCGGATGCCGAACTCCGTGAGCCCTCCCTTACGCCCTTCCCGTACCGGACTAAAATGACTGCCATCTCCAACGAAGTTCCGTCTGCTCCACACAAGACCCATAAGGCGCACGCCCAGCTCGTAAAAAACACGGAGCATACTCAGATCATTATATAACGGTTCCGCACCTTCCAGAGAGAGCACAAAACCAATTTTCCCCATTCGCTTCGCGGTCTCGATGTCACTCACACTTTTGCAAACCATGATTTTCTCAGGCGATTCATCTGCCTCCGCGTGCAACGCGCTGATTTGTTGCAGTGCTTTTCTCAAGCCCATCTCCGGCAGGAATTTGTTGTCGATATAAATCGCTGCGACAACTGTATGCACCCCACCCGCGACGAAATCAGGTAAATAATCCGTTTCAATCACTTTTCGTCTTCCATGCTCCCGCTGAATGGCAACATCCAGCAAAAGGTCAAAATGCCCGTCGATTCCATGTGTCATGCCTCATGCTCCCCCTGTTATTTCAGGTTTTCCGGGTTAAGTGGTGCAAGCTCCGGTAAAAGAAAGCGTCCGTCTCTGCGAATCAAGTGGTCATCGAACCAAATCTCACCGCCACCGTACTCCGGGCGTTGAATCATGACCATGTCCCAATGGATGTTTGACTTGTTGCCATTGGATGCCTCGTCATAGCATCGTCCCGGGGTAAAGTGGAAGCTCCCGTCGATTTTTTCATCGAATAAAATATCCTGCATAGGCTCCCGAATGACCGGGTGAACCCCCAAAGCAAATTCCCCAATGTACCGGGCACCTTCATCCGTATCCAAAATGTTGTTCAAACGCTCTGTGTCATTGGCTGTGGCGTTAACAATCTTCCCGTCCACAAACTCCAAGCGCACCTTTTCAAAGGTAAAGCCTTGGTAAGGCGAGGGCGTGTTAAACGATAGGACACCGTTCACCGAATCGCGAACAGGGGCCGTAAACACTTCACCGTCTGGTATGTTATAGTGCCCCGGACACGGAATCGCTGGAATGCCTTTGATGGAGAAGGTCAGCTCTGTGCCAGGTCCCGTGATTTTTACGCGGTCAGTTCGCTCCATCAGCTCCTTGAGCGGCTGCATGGCTTTTGCCATTTTGGCGTAATCCATTGTGCAGACATCAAAGTAAAACTGTTCGAACGCTTCTGTACTCTTATTCGCCAACTGCGCCATGGAAGGCGTCGGATAACGGAGATAGACCCATTTCTTTTTGAGACGCACAATACTTACCTCTTTGAAAAAGGACGTAGCCAGCTTCATCTGCTCATCAGGGACATCAGACATTTCGTTGATGTTCAGCCCACCCTCGATGATGATGCACGCTTGCATTTTTTCCATTCGTTCTTTGTCCAGCTCTGCCCCTAAACGGAATTGCTCCTCTGTTCCCGCCAGCAATAACTGACGGCTAATCGAGGATTCACGCAGGTTCACAAAAGAATGTCCACCTGCTCGCGAAACCGCTTTGATTAGCTCCTTTATCAGAGCGGTGTCCACCTCCATCGCATCAATCAGCACGTTATCTCCCGGCTGAACATTCGTAGAGTAATTCACCAAAACATTCGCCAGCTTCGTAAGACGTGGGTCCAACATCTATCTATCACTCCTGCTCCTTTATTTTTCATAAAGATGACAGGCAACCAGTCTGCCATCTGTTTCTGTAAATGGAGGGGCTTCTGTCTTGCACACGTCCATGCACGCCCAACAACGCGGGTGAAACTTGCAGCCCTGCGGCGGATTAGACGGAGACGGCAGATCCCCAGTTAACATGATCCGTTCTTTTTTCTCGTCAGGATCGGTGATAGGAATGGCGGAGAGAAGCGACTGTGTGTAGGGATGCATCGGACGTTGAAACAGCTCTTCTTTTTTCGCCAGCTCAATCACTTCTCCCAAGTACATCACCGCTACTCGATCGGCGATATGCTCGACGACACTCAAGTCATGCGAGATAAAAAGATACGTGAGCGAAAACTGCTCCTGCAAATCCTGAAGCAAATTGAGAATTTGCGATTGGATCGATACATCCAGAGCGGACACAGGCTCGTCAGCTATGATGAGCTTTGGCCTGAGCATCAAGGCGCGAGCGATCCCGATTCTTTGCCTTTGTCCTCCGGAAAACTCATGGGCGTATCGCGACAAATGATTTTTGTTCAAACCGACGATTTCCATCGTTTCTTCGATCATGGCTGTACGCTCGCGCTTTGGGATACCATGGGCAATCAATGGCTCTGACAAAATGTGCTGGATCGTCAGCTTTGGATTGAGGGTATCAAATGGATTTTGAAACACCATTTGCATATCACGCCGCAGCTTCTGCATGTCTGCCTTCTGTAAGCTGCGGATATTTTGACCCTCGAACACGATCTCGCCGTCTGTCGGCTCGATCAAACGCAAAATGCATCTGCCCAGTGTTGACTTGCCACAGCCTGACTCTCCCACGATTCCCAACGTTTCACCTGCGTTGACAGTCACGTTCACTCCATGGACGGCATGCACGTAACTCGGCTGCTGGAACCACCCTTTGCGGACAAGGAACTTCTTATTCAGGTTCTTCACTTGCAAAAGAGGCGTCTTCATCCATTCACCGCCGTGCTTTCCCTATTCTCTCGATACAGCCAACAACGGCACTCCGACTGTTGATCCACATCCAGCAACGGGGGATTTAGTTCCAAACAGACAGGCATCGCCTTCTCACATCGCGGAGCAAAACGACATCCCTGCGGATAATTATCGGGAGTCGGCACACTTCCCGCGATACTGTGCAATCTCTTCTGGCCTTTGGCATTATGTGGCGTCGATTTGATCAAGCCCATGGTGTACGGATGCTTGGGGCTGCGCAGCAGTGTGCGAACATCAGCCGCTTCAATGACCTGCCCGGCATACATCACCAGTACCCGGTCACATGTCTCGGCGACGACGCCCAAATCATGCGTGATCATGATGAGCGACATGCCCAGCTCTCTTTGGATTTTTTTCATGACATCCAATATTTGCGCCTGAATCGTTACGTCTAGTGCAGTCGTCGGTTCGTCCGCTATCAACAGCTTTGGATGACAAGCAATCGCCATCGCGATCATCACGCGCTGTCGCATCCCCCCTGACAGACGATGCGGGTACTCGTGATAGATTTCATTGGCACGTGAAATGCCTACCTGCGTCAACAGCTCGAGCACTCTTTGTCTCGATTGGACTCGGTTCATGCCCTCGTGCTTTTCCAGTCCTTCGCTTAATTGCTTGCCGATGGTCAGTACGGGATTCAGCGAAGTCATTGGCTCCTGAAAGATCATGGCGATCTCTTTTCCTCTGATCTTCTGCATCTCTTTTTCGCTATAGCGCAAGAGATCGGCTCCGTTCAGTTGAATACGGCCTGCAATGCTTCCGTTTTTACCGAGCAAGCGCATCATGGATAGAGAGGCAACGCTTTTTCCACACCCTGATTCTCCAACGATCCCGACCGATTCACCTTTTTTGACCTGCAAGCAAAGATTGTCCACCACCCTGAAAGCCCTTTCATTTTTCAAAAACGTGGTAGTCAATCCCGTCACTTCCAACACGTTTGTCACGTTACTCACTCCTTTTTTGGGAACGGAAGCTCGAAAACTATGATTTGGGATCAAAGATATCGCGCAATGCATCCCCGAGCAGATACACCGTAAAGACGACCGCCGTAATCGCAAGACCGGGAAAAGTAGCAAGCCACCAAGCTTCTCGCAAGTAATTTTTCCCTTCATTCAGCATCGTTCCCCACTCAGGTGTAGGAGGCTGGGCACCCAAACCGATAAAACCCAGTGCCGAGGTTCCCAAAATGGCACTCCCTATGAACATAGTCGTATAGACGATCAGCACGTTGGAGATGTTCGGAATGAACTGGCGCGTAATGATCCACCAATTCGAGCTGCCGATGGAGCGGCTTGCTTCCACATAGCCGGATTGCTTAATCGAGAGTGCTGCACCACGAATCAGAATCGAAAAGGCCGGAATCGATGATATTCCGATCGCGATCATCGCATTTTCCTGACTCGGTCCGAGCACAGCTACAATAGCTAGAGCAAGCACAATGCCGGGCAACGCCAGCATGATGTCCATGATTCTCATAATCAAATTATCAACAATTCCTCCGAGGTAAGCACAAGTCACACCAATCAGCGTTCCTGCTACAAACGTCATGACAGACGCCAGCACAGCTACGGTCATTGTCACTCTTGTTCCGTACAGCATCCGGGATAAAATATCGCGGCCAATCGCATCTGTCCCTAGCCAGAAGTCTTTCGACGGTCCTTGCATAAATGCTTCGTAGTACGTTTTCGTTGGATCATGCGGAGCGATCCACGGCCCGATAATTCCCAGTAAAACAATGCAGAGCATCATCAGGAAGCTGTATTTCGCTTTCTTTTGCTGCATGATCTTCTCCCATAATTCGAAACGAGGCATAGACCATTGCTTGCTCCAAAACACGTTACGCCCCCTCCTTCGCGGCGTAGTCAATGCGCGGATCGAGAACCGCGTACAGGACATCAATCAAAATGACAACGAGGACATACACAGCCCCTATAAACAGTGTCGTTCCTTGAATCATCGGAAAATCCCGCGAGCTAATCGCTTGAATCGCCAAAGTCCCCACTCCTGGCCAGCCAAAAACCTGCTCGACAATCACAGCCCCGCCCAGCAAGCCAGCCAGTTCCAGGCCAATGACAGCCACAATCGGAATCATCACATTGCGAAAAGCGTGCCGCAGCAGCACAATTCGTTCATTCATCCCTTTCGCGCGTGCTGTTCGGATATAGTCATTGGACAAAACCTCCACCATGCCCGCACGAGTGAGTCGGCTGAGTGCGGTCGCCGTCAATATCCCCAAGGTAAACGCTGGAAGAACCATGTCTTTTAGTCCCGTCCCTCCCGCAATCGGAAACCAGCCCAGATGGACGGAGAACACAAGGATGACGAGTAAGCCCAACCAAAAGCCGGGTATGGACATCCCAAAGGTGGAAAAGGTCATGATCGCTCCGTCGATGGGTGTATCCTTGTATTTCGCCGCTAGGACACCCAGCCCGATACCAATCACAACTGCCACCACGAGGCTGGCGACTGCCATTTTTGCTGTCGCGGGAAAACGATCGGCAATTTCTGTGCTGACAGGTCGACCCGTTTTCAGGGAAGTGCCGAGATCCCCTTTCAAAACACCAGAAGCATAGTCGAGATACTGGACAACCAAAGGTTTGTTCAAGCCCAGCTCTCCGCGAAGCGACTCGATTTGTTCTACAGTCGCCCGCTGCCCCAGCATGATCCGCACAGGATCGCCGGGGATGAGATGAATGAGCAAAAACGTAAAAACGGAGAGTCCAAACAGGACAAGGATGCCCGACAATAGGCGCTTCACAATATACTGCTTCATGAGGTCTTCACCCAGATGAGTGAAACCGTATAAACTAGCTTCTTCTTGTTGCGTTCCTGCACTTTGCTCTCCTCCCTCTTTCTTCACTAACGACACTTGTCGTTATAGTGTCGTTATTAATTAAAGATAGTCTATTCCAAATTTACAGAAAGTTCAACTCGTTTTTTCTCGCCCCATTCAAAAAGAGCATGGTCCCTTTTACCATGCCCCTTCTGAAGTATCGTTCCGTCGTCATTCCTTGCCGTGCCTCATCTGTAGCAATACGTTTGCCGTTAGCTGTGGATGACTGAGGGGAAAATGATGAGCAACGGAGAGCCTTTCAATCTCTACATTCGCTTTCCTGAATGCATCCTCTGCTCCTTTTGTCAGCTGATACGTTTTATCCTGAGTTCCCCATACGATCTGGGCTGGAAAAGGGAAAGGCTGTGTTGCTGCCGCCATTTGCCGGAATTCGTTCATAAAGTAGCGCAGCACTTCTGTATGCGTCTTGCTGATGCGCGGGGATTGCAGGAGCTTCCCTGCCTTTTCTACATAGCCTTTTGGCATTTCCTCCGTAGACTGAAATACCCCTTGCTCAAGCATTGCTTTTTCCAATTTGGCTGGCGTTAACTGCTTTTGCAAAAAAAGCTGAAGGAGGGCTGGACTTTTCCCCAATCCTGCCAGCAGCAGAGAATACTTCGGTGCATGCAGGGGCGGCTGCAAAAGGTATAGCTTCTCGATTTTTTCTGGTACTCGCTTTGCTGCCTCCCATGCCAAAAACCCGCCAAATGAATGTCCTGCAAGATGAACCGGAGACGGCAGCTGTCGCAATGCCTCGGCCACTGCCTCGATAAAGCCCTCAACCGGTTTTTCGTGATGGTGATAGGGCGATCTGCCAAACCCGGGCAAATCCAATAACCATACTTCCTGTTCACCCAGCTGTTCAGCGAGCGGGAGTAAATCGCTCATCTCACTGAAAAGCCCGTGCACGAGCAGCCACGGAGTACCCGAGCCTTCTTTCTTGTACGCGGCCATGCCTGCGATTTGCTCTCGGTGAAAGCTAGGAGGTATTTTCTGATCCTTGACCGACAAACGGTAGTCCAGATCGGCAATCACACTGGGAAGATACGCCGCTACGTCGTATGCATCGATGCCTTTTTTCGCTTTCATTTGCTGAAAGGGAGTGAGCGGGAAGTCTTTCTTTACGAGAAAATCCATCGAATTGGCAGGTACCCCGAGCAAGCCGCTGCCGCCGTTATGCAAGATTTTTTTCAAGACCGATACCGGGAAAGGAATGGTTGGTGGCTTCATCCGTAATTCTTTAGCCATCAACGAAATCAGCTCTGAAAAAGCTGGCGTGGCACTCCGC
>NZ_JABSUZ010000042.1:0-44769 GCF_013284345.1 Brevibacillus sp. MS2.2 | reverse complement strand
CATCCGTTGTGATATTCCCGATTTCTTTAAGCGGTGATTGTACCCAACGAATCTGATAAAACAAATCTTGGGCGACCATGGCAGAAGAGACACGTTTCAACGTATAGTTCTCTACTTCCGCAAATACATTTCCTTGCTCGTCGATCAGACTGATATCGTAGGAAACCGTCTCTCGGTTATCCCCCTGAGTTTCCCTCTTTCGCAGGTAGCTGTAAAACGACGAAGACATTTTTCCGTAGATGCTCATGCGCTTAAAGGAAAAGGGGAGGTAGAGATTTTCCAAGATAAACATGGTTACAGCATTTAGCCCGGTATCTAGTAAAGCTGGATGAAAGCCGTACACCGAAAAATCATCTAGGTAAGCTTCTGGCAATTTTACCCGGACCAGCACACGATCTTCGCATTTCGTCAGTGAATGAATATTGTTCCATCGCGGACCAAATTTGGTACGCCCACGTATGGTTTCAATTTTCGCTTCTACCTGCTCCCAAGCGCCTTCTTCCCTGATCCGCTGAAGATCCATCCAAGGAGCCTTTGCAGCTTCGACAGGAATGATTTTTCCTTCCACATTCAGTTGCCACTCGTGATTGACTCCCGCGTGATGGGAAGAATTACGGTTGACTATACGCAAGTGAAGCTGTTCATCTAGACTTTCCAAAATCGTATGGACCAAATGCTCTTGTTTCTCCGGGATGACCAACGGACTGATAAACCGAAAATCCCGCAACTCAAAAGCGTCGTTTCCATAATGACTGTATCCAGCTTTTCTCGCCCATTCCATGAATGCGGTCGCAGGCACGATATGGTACCCCATCATGAGATGCTCTTGCAAAATCCACTGATTTTCCATCCGTAATGGCATTTCATAGATGCTCTGCCGATAGGATTCCAATACTTTAAGGCCAGGAATGACTTCCTTATTTTGCGGGATCAGCGTTTGAGCCTCTCCTCCCTGACCCACATCCACCAGCGGCCAAAAAACGGTCTTTTTAAAAGGATAAGGAGGCAACGACAATCGTTGGTACTCCCCGGACTGATAGAAATACCGCCAATCTATTTCCGCTCCCTGCACATAGAGCTGGCAGATGTCAGACATCCCCTGAAAATCAGCAGAGGAAACGCTGGTAATCAGTTGCCGAGCTTTATCCAGCAACTGATGCAAGCCCGATTCGGTAATCTCACCATTTGCTTTATCCAATTTGCTTTCCGGAACGACCTTAAACTCGTTGTAATAGATTCCTTCGACCTCTCGACTGTAGGGAAGACGCTCCAAAAAGACCTGATTTAGCTTTTCTTTTAATTCGTGCAAACTGCGAACGATTAGGGCAAGACGGCATGTATAATGTCCTCTACCCATTACCGAAGTAAAACAAAGCTCCTCCAAAGACAAGTTCTCCTGATGATTGACAAAATGGCGATAGCGAGATATCAGTTCGAACAAGGTATCTTTATCTTTAGCCGAAGCGGTAAAAATCTGAAAAGGACGAACTGGCGGCGCATCCGCTTTTTCAACTGGCGCTTCCTCCAGTACGAGATGGCAATTCGTGCCGCTAAAACCAAATGAACTCACACCTGCGCGAAGTGGAATATCCTGTTGATCCCGCTGCCATTCCTGGAGCTTGTCCACCATATAGAGCGGCGAGCCCATAAAGTCGATGAATGGATTCGGATCGTCAAAATGAAGGGTGCTGACCATCTTCTTATGTTTGAGGGACATAATTACTTTAAAGACAGAAGCGATCCCTGAAGCGGCCGCAAGATGACCGATATTTGATTTCACCGAACCGATTCCGCAAAACTGTTTCTTCGACGTATATTTTTTAAAAGCATTGCTTAATGCTTGAACTTCGATTGGATCGCCAAGAACTGTGCCTGTACCATGTGCTTCAATAAATCGGATCGTCTCGGGTGAAATCTCGGCATTCATCCAGGCTTTTGTGAACACTTCTTCTTGAGCGATCGCATTGGGTGCTGTGATTCCATTCGATTTCCCATCGTTATTAGCCGCACTTCCTTTGATGACGGCATGAATATGATCCCGATCCTGGATGGCTTTATCCAGTGGCTTCAGTAATAATGCCCCAAACCCTTCTCCCCATAGCGTTCCATCTGCATTTTTGTCAAAAGGCTTAACTAGATGTAGCTTGGATTCCACCAAGCCAAAAGCAGGGTTTTTAACCGGGAAGAAAATCAGGGAAACGCCGCCTGCAATCGCCATGTCGCAATCGTTGTTCCTGATTGCTTGACACGCATTGTGAATGGCTAACAATCCTGATGAACAAGCGGAATCTACGACCACGCTAGGTCCCTTTAAATCGAGAAAATAGGAAATCCGGCTGGCCAAAATGCCGGTATAGGAACCAGTTAGCGCCAACTCGTCCGTTTGGTCCAACAAGTGCGTGTACATGTTCCCTACAGTGTGGTCTCTTCCAATAAAAACGCCGGTTTTGGATGAAACGATTCGATTTCCCCCGTACCCAGCATCCTCCACGGTTTCCATAACGGTAGTCAAGAGAAGGCGTTGCATGGGGTCCATCATGACGGATTCCTTATTGGAAATCTTGAAATATTCCGCGTCAAAATGATCAATATGGTCCAGATATCCGCCCTTTTCATAGACAACGTCTGCTGAAGTTCCCTGATACATCTTGCTGATAAATCCTTCGACACCCGTTTGCCTGCTCTTCGGAAAATCCGTGATGCAGTCGACCTCGGCCATCAAATTGTGCCAGTATTCATCCAGATTGCTAGCACCCGGGAAGCGGCCAGCCATTCCGATAATCGCGATATCCTTGTTTTTTTTCAAGCCTGCATTTTTGATCTCTTTCAGAATGACCTTGGACTTCTCGACGCTTAATTGCTGATCCTTTATCTGCTGATAAATGTATTTTCTCGTTTCTTTCATTCCTCTTCTCCCAGCAATCGATCGATCTCTTCCACATCGAGCTCACCGTTGGCTAAGCGATGCAAGATTTGATCGAGATTTTGATCTTCATCCTCCTGATCCATACTGCCGGATGATAGTGGTTGCTCACTTCCCATTCTGGAATACAGATATTCGGCCATCTTATTAATCGTGGGATAAGTAAAAATATCCGAGATGCCCAGCTGATCTGGAAAGAATTTTTCCAATTCCTGGAGCAGATATACAGCAAAAATGGAATTCCCTCCAAGGGACGTAAAATTATCATCCATTTGAATGGAATCAGATTCCAACAGTGTGATCCATAACTGGCGAATCAACTCTTTGATTTCGTGCAGGGAAGCGTGCCTTGGATTCCCATGAAACACGCTTGGGGACGTCTGAGCAATATGGTTTTCTCGAAGCCCCTTCGACTGTTCCACATAATCGATCAACAGTCTGTTTCCCTCGTAAAAGAAGTTGCTTTGGAAATTCTTTATAGCCACCTCTTTATTGATTCTACCTATCACTATTTGTTTCTCGCCAAGGGCAAGTGCAGCATCAAATGCAGTAACAGCAGTCTTCGATGACAGCAGGTGGAAGATCAGCTCTTTTTGGAAGGTTCCATAATCATAGGCCATACCGATCTCTTCCCACGGCGCCCAATTTAGCGTAATTCCGTTTTGATAGACAGGTAGGCTGTGGACGAAGCTGTCCAAAAAGCCGTTTGCCGCCACATAATCACCTTGTCCTGGCGTACCTTCCAGCGTAGAGACAGATGAAAAGCAGACGAAAAATTTCAGCGGTTCGGTGATCAATTGGGCCAAATTCATACTCCCCGCTATTTTGGCTTGAATCACCTCACGAAAACGTTCCTCTTCCCTATTGAATAAAAATTGATCCCCGGCTACTCCAGCTGCATGAATCACTCCGTTGATGCTGCCGAATGTTTCTCTGACTTCTTCGAGCAAGGCCGCTAGCTGTTCTTTGCACGCAACATCCGCCCTGTAGATCGTATATGTACTGCCTGACTCTGTAATTTTTTGCAGCATCTTGATTCTTCGTATTACTTCTTGTTGCTCTCCTTTTTGTACAATCTCTTCCCAATCATCTTCTGCTGGAAAGCCTGATCTGCTTACCAACACGAAATGGATCTGCTTCTTCCCTGCTAGGTGCAAGGCAATGGTCAAGCCTAACCCACCCGTTCCACCTGTGATTAAATAACAGCCCGATTGAGTCAGGCTGAGCTCTTGTGGTAGAGATGACTGGTGATCCAGCTCCTTCATTTTTTGCACGAAGCGCTGACCGCGTCTGTACGCTGCAATGTAACTGTCTGGCTGATGCTCCAGTTCGGCAATAATCGCAGAGATATCTGTATCTGTATCCAGATCAATAGAACGGCAGCGCAAGTGAGACCATTCACTGCTGACTACTTTTCCGAGATGATAGAAAGCATTGTGAATCGGATTTAGTGCAGGCTCCGTATCTGTAACAGGAAACGCCTGATCGCCAATCAGGACCAGATCAATTTTGTGTCGTACGTTTAAGGCAATCAAACTCTTCGTCAGATAGAAGAGACTGAACAAACCTTCGTCTCCAATCTGGTCACCGTTGATCTTTGACAGAGAAAAGCAGTGGATGATGCGCTGCACAGCCTTGTTCCCGATTTCCTTCCATAGCGCATCGAAATCTTGTTGATTGACAGTAACCTCATAATGGAAGTCATCGAGCTTGGCAAAATGATCACCAACCGTAACGAGAATGGTAGGGGTTCCGTTCCTTTTGAGTTCCTCCATCAGTTGTTGAGAGAAAGGGTCATGACCACTAAAAACAAGCGTGTGCGGCGTTGTGTCCTGATTTTTATTTTCTTCACGCAATGGCCTGGCTTCCCAAACAATTTGATGAAACAGCCCTTTGGAAGAGAACGCGGCGGAAGATGCTTCTGCCATATTCACTCTTTTCAAGGTGTATTCTTGTATTTCAGCGAAAACCTCTCCTTTTTCGTTGAGGAGGATGATATCAAAGGAGATTGCTTCCTGCATGGTCGCCGCATCTTTCTCTTTCATCTGCAGCAAACTGTAAAATTTGCTCGGCATGGCCCCAGAAAAAATGAGTTTTTTATACCGAAAAGGCAAAAACAATCCATCGCGAATTTGACTGATCGGAATATTAACCGCGCAATCCAACAAAGAAGGATGGAGAACAAAAGTGTGCAACTCATGAGCAAATTGAACAGGCAGTTCAAAAAAGGCGACAATTCTGTCCGCTTCCATATAAATCTCTTTCATGCACTCCCAATGCGGGCCTGTTTGAACAGGGGCATCAGCCTCTGGTTTATACCCGGATACCGACTGCTTGTTTGCTCCCCTCAGCAATTCGGGAAGAGACAGTTGCTTTTGCTGATGCTGCTGTTCAGACTGAACAAGCACTTTTGCTCGGCAGTGAACGACCCACTCATCCGAATGTTCCAACATCGAAGTGACCATGACGTCATACGATAACTTTTGTTTTTGCAGGACAATGTGGACGCTCTTTTTTTCCCCTTCTTTGACTTGAAGTGGCTGTAAAAACATGACGTTTTCTAGTGCCAACACGTCCTGCTGAGGTATCGTTTTTCGAACAATCTGGCTCATCATTTCCAGATAAGCGGTTCCAGGCAAAACGTAATGCTCAGCAATTTTATGTTCCGCCAGTACCCAATGCGTGTCGACCGAAAACTTCGTTTCATAAATATCAACGCCATTACTGCTTACAAGGCATTGGTCGACAAGAGGAGCGAGTTTTTTCTCCAAATCTTTCGGCTCGATCCAGCAGCGAATATCCTGAAACGGATACGTAGGCAAGCTAATCAATGGATGCCGTTGAGCAGAGTAAAGGTCGTTCCAAGGAATTGGCTCGCCTTCGATATACTTCAATGCCCAATGGATCATCTCGCCGAAAATGGAATTCTCTTTACCAACCAGGCTGACATCTCTTACTTTCTGGATAGAAAGCCCCCGATAAAACACATGCTCATTGACAATCTTTTCGACGCCGGATTTGCGAATAGAATGCAACTTTTCCAGTAAATCGGTTTGATCTTGAAACACGATCGCCAGTTTATGGGCAAAGTGATCCCGACCAACATTCGCTGTGTAGCATAAGCTCTCCAGATTGATGACTCCTGCCTGCTTGACCCACTGATCATAATCGCTGACCAGCTTATCTAACACAGTGGGGTTTTTCGCTGATAACCCGAGCATGTACCATTGTTCTTCTTTGTTTTTTTGTGAGGACACTTCTTCGGCTTGGTGATATTGTTCCAGAATGAGATGGCAGTTGGTTCCGCTCAACCCGAAAGAATTGATCCCGCATCTCCGGGGGTGCTCCCCCTTTTTCCACAACCGGGCTTCGTCGTTCACATAAACAGGCGAATTCACAAAATCGATTTCTTGGTTTGGGCTTTGAAAGTGCAGCGTTGGTGGCACAATCTCGTGCTGCAATGCGAGGATACATTTCAACAGGCCAGATATTCCGGCTGCATGATCCAAATGGCCGATGTTCGTTTTGACCGACCCAATCGCACAAAACTGTTTTTTCGTGGTGTACCTGTCAAAAGCTCTTTTGATGCCCTCTATCTCTACCGGATCCCCCAAACGGGTTGCCGTGCCGTGAGCCTCGATCAGTGAGATGGACTCTGGATGAATGCCTGCATCCTGCCAGGCCCTTATAATCAAGTCTTCCTGGGCCTTAGAGTTGGGCGCAGTTATACCAATGGATTGCCCATCCTGGTTGATGGCACTTCCCTTTATTAGGGCGTAAATATGATCTCCATCTCGGATTGCCTTTTCCGCGTCTTTCAGCAAGATTACTCCCACACCTTCACCCAAGCCGGTACCATCGGCCTCGCGATCAAAGGTTCGCGCTCTGAAGGTTGGGGATACGATGCCGATCCCCGTATTGGCCTTTTCAAAGGGTTGAAACTGAATTTTTACTCCTCCGGCAAAGGCCATCTCGCACTCATCTCGGCGAATCGATTGGCACGCAAGATGAACGGCAACCAGTGAAGAGGAGCATGCCGTATCGATCAGCATGCTGGGACCATGCAGATCGAGCAAATAAGCCAATCTGGCAGCCATGATCGATTTGATATTCCCAGTCATCGCCAAGTCTGCTATTTCTGCGTTGTCTACAGCAAGAAAATGCTTGTATTCTCCCCCAAAATCACTGCTGTATCCTAAAAAAACACCCGTCTGACTTCCGCGCAACCGAGCTTTTCCATACCCTGCATCTTCCATCGCTTCCACACAGCTTTGCAAAAAAAGCCGCTGATTCGGGTCCATCAGCTTGGCTTCTTTTCGCGAGATTGAAAAGTACTCACAATCAAACAGATCGACTTGATCTAAATATCCGCTTTCCGCATATTCACTTTGTTCTTTCCGAACATCTTTCTGCAAAAAATAAGACAGAAGTTCTTCGTAGTCTTGTTTACGCGACAAAGGGATTCGTTGGATAGAATCCTTGCCAAGCACAAGATTACTCCAGAACTCCCTGACATTGCGCGCATCAGCCAGCTTTCCAGCTATCCCAATGATCGCTACGTCTTTTTTCGGAGCATCTGCCGACTTCCCCAATTCCCCCCAAGTACCTGCGATATCCTCTTCAAAGTTGAGGTGGATATCGTCAAATAGAGGCTTACTTTTCATTGACAACCTCCTTTTCGGCAAACATGATAGGGGCAAAGTCATCAAACAGATGTCTCTTCTTCGTCTCGTCAAAAATTTGAGTGAAACGCTCTTTTTGCTCTTCCAGCGGCACTTTTTTCGTCACAAACACAGAACGAAGCATCTCGATCGCTTGCTTTATATCCTCAAAGGACTCTTCTCTTCCTTCTTCCTCTAGTTTGTTGCCCAAAGCCTGTATTTTTCTGTACGGTTCGATTACGCCTTTTTGATACTCTGCGTCGTCCCAGTTTTCGTTTCTCATGCACACAGCGATCCCTAAAGAACGGGAAACCACGGATGGACGTTTTTCCGCCACCTGTTCATCGATAATAGACATAATTTGCTCATAGTTATCTTCATAGGAATAAGCACGCACATGCGAGAAGTCGCGTTTGATCAAATTAGTCAAGGCTGTTTTTGGCCCCAACTCAATAAAGGTGTTCACTCCTTGTCTCAGCATATAATCGATGGTCTCTTTCCATCTGACTGCACTGGTCATTTGTACATTCAGCCTATCCCGGATTTCTGCTGGATGGTAGTATGGCTTTGCGTCCACATTAGAGATAACTGGCCATTTTAGCCCAGCCATTTGCGTTTGAGCGATAGCCCTCTGGAACATTTGATTGCTGAGCTCCAGATACGGTGTGTGGAAAGGAGCAGAGACCTTCAAAGGAATCGTAATGGCACCGATTTTTGCCAGATTTTCCGTGGCGACTTTCACCAAAGAGTTGGCGCCTGAAATCACAACCTGGTTGGATGAATTGTAATTGGCCACGACAATTTTATCCTCGCCGTTCGATACACGCTCACATTCCTCTTCGACCAGAAGTGGGTGCAAGCCATTAATAGCAGCCATGCCGCCAAACCCGTCCGATGTAGCTTGCTGCATGATCGTTGCTCTTTCCATGACCAATCGCAATGCATCCTCATAGCGGAATACTTCCGCGCACGTAAGAGCTGTAAATTCCCCAAGACTGTGACCAGCCATAAAAGAAGGGAAAAACTTTTTCTCCTTGCAAATGGATTGGAAAATGGCATAGCTGTATGCAAAAATCGCAGGCTGCGCATATTCAGTCCGCGTTAATTTTTCCATATTCCCCTCGTTGATAATGCCCAACAAATCGTATCCGAGAATTTCGTTGGTTCGATGAAAAATTTCCCTAACCTCGGGAGAGCTTTCATAAAGAGCTTTCCCCATCATATTGTACTGACTTCCTTGACCTGGAAATAATAAGGCGATCTTAATCATAACTGTTTCCTCCCTTTATGGTTACGTTATACTGGGCACGCTTTTAAGAGAACGTGCCCAACTTGGCTAACACTGTTACGTATTAACAACATTTGAAACCAATTGCTTCGCCAAATGGGCAAAGCCTTGCACCACTTTTTTCAATTCTGTGCCTTTAAATAGCAAGCTGTCGTAGTCCAGATAAACCTTGATTCTTTCCTGGTTGTCCACTTCCCATCTCCAGATTGCATTGAATGAAGACAAAGCTCTGCTAGGAACAGAAGGGGTCAACGGATACAGTAAATACAAGGTTTTATCCTGTTTCCGTCCCATGTGGTAAGGATCTGCAAGTACATTCAGACGATTATCATTTTTGATGCTTTCCTTGACCGTCAGGAAAAGTGAGTCAAAATCGGTCATGTTGGAAAAATCAATGGTCACTGTCTGGACCTGCTCATGCTTGTTCAATAGATGAATAAAAATGCAATCTTCATTTGATACTTGTTTCAACAAATAAAAAAGCAGAGAGAGCATGACTTCCTCGACCCGCATCTCATGGAACCGGGAGATTTGGAATAAGCCCTGTGCGATGGTTGAGGCCAATTCCAACGCCAACGGAAGGTTTTCACCTCGATCATTTGTTGACAAGAAGTAATTGACGGGCAGTTTCACTCCACGCATTCCCTCTCCTTGCGATGCTGAGATGCTCATCTCGATATAGGCAGCCAATTTTTCAATAGTCGGATGTGTAAAAATATCCGCCACATGGATTTGCAGCTCGAAAACTTCTTTTACTTTTTCCTGCATCAGTACAACGCTAAGCGATGTCCCACCTAAATCGAAGTAGGAATCTGCGGTGCTGATTCTCTTCAAGTGCAATAGCTCTTTCCAAATGGAAGTAAGCTGTTCTTCCACTTCGGTAGTCGGCTGTTTAAATGGATTGGAACTGACGAGTTGGATTTGTTGCAGGGATTTCAGCTTTTTCCTGTCTATTTTTTGGTTGCTGTTCAACGGGATTTTCTCAATGACGAAAAATTGCTGCGGGACCATATAAACTGGCAAACGCTCCAGCAAGAACCCTTTCAGCTCACCAAAACTGACAGCCTTATCTGTCCCTAGTACCAGGTAGCTTGTTAAGCACCTGTCATCAACCCCGCCGGATTTCCCGGCATTTTCCACCATCGTATCTAGCACCACGACATTGTCCTGAATCCCTGGATACGAGGAAATAATTGCTTTTATCTCGGACAGCTCAACGCGAAAACCTCGGATCTTCACCTGATCGTCGACCCTGCCCGCACATTGAATAGTGCCATCCGCCAAAAACCGAGCGATGTCTCCCGTTCTGTACATCTTAGGGTGCAGATCGCTATCGAATGGATTGGCTACAAACCTCTCAGCCGTTAGCGTCGGATTGTTCACATACCCGGAGGCCACACCCATGCCGCCTATATACATTTCCCCGTATACGCCCAATGGAACGGGCTTATTGAAGCTGTCTAAAATATAGATTTGCGTATTGTCAATGGGCTTGCCAATCGTCTGCTGTTCCGCATCTGTAATCTCGGAAACAGTCGACCATATTGTGGTTTCCGTTGGTCCATACATATTCCAGAAAGATCCAACCCTCTCGAGCATTTCCCGGGCCAAATCTGTTGGCAGGCTTTCTCCGCCGCATAGAGCCTTCAATTGCGGACTGCCTGACCATCCCGACATGATCATCATTTTCCACGTGGCTGGTGTCGCCTGCATTACTGTGATTCCGTGTGTTTCGAGCAATAATCTTAACTGGTTCCCGTCGCCCATTTCCGTTTTGGTTGCGAGTATTACCGTCGCTCCAGTAATGAGCGGTAAGAACAGTTCCAGCCCAAAAATATCAAAGGAGAAGGTCGTCACCGATAGAAGCTTATCCTCCGCTGTCATGCCTGGTTCTCTCGACATGGATAGCAGAAAATTGCTCAATGCACGATGCGGAACCATAACCCCTTTTGGCTTGCCTGTGGAACCGGATGTAAAGATGATATAAGCCGTCTGTGACGGTTCGACAGTAAAGTTCAATGGAGTAGACGATTCCTGCAAAACTTCGTCCCACTCCTGATCCAGAAGCACCGTGCTTTGGAAATAGAGCTTGGTGTCTGCCAACAATTCGCTGGTGGAAACAATCACGTCTAATCCAGCTTCTTCTTTGATCTGTTGCAGACGCTGAAGAGGAATGCTGGCATCGATCGGAACATACGAGCCTCCCGCTTTCAACACAGCCATCATAGCGATGACCATCTCCAATGAGCGCTCGATGTATATTCCCACTGGTTTTCCCCGCATTCCCCCCTTTTTTTGCAAATAACGAGCCAACCTGTTTGCCACATGTTGCAATTCTCGGTAACTCAAAGATGAGCTACCTATGGTTATCGCTATTTTTTCTGGATTTTTTTCAACCTGGCTCTCAAACAACGACAGGACGTTTTGACTAGGGTCTACTTGTCGTCGAGTTTGGTTAAAACCTACGAGCACTTGCTGTTTTTCGTTCTCGGGCACCATCTGTACTTCTGACAAAGCTATTGATGGCTCGTCTATAACATGTTTCATCAAATCTTCAAAATAACGAGCCATACGCTCCATCGTTTTTCTTGCAAACAGGTTCGTGGAATATTCAATCTCACAACCTATTTGTGAACCTTCCTCCCAAGCGGAAAAGCGAATGCTGAACATGGCTGTTTTATGCTTGTAAAGCGAAGTGATTTCCTTCACTCCACCGATCTGATCTGTCTTGTCGTAGACATCCCGAAAACTGAACATGGTTTCAAATAAAGGGTTCCTACTCAAATCTCGCTGAATGTCCAAGCTGTTAATTAGCTCTTCAAATGGATAATCCTGATGATCCAATGCAGAAGAGATGGTTTGCTTGACGACTTGCAGCAATTTTGAAAAGGTGGTAGCTGCATCGACGCATAGTTTTAGGGCAACCGTATCAACAAAGGGTCCGATGAGGTTCTCTAGCTCCGTCTGTTTCCTTCCAGACACAGGTGTTCCGACGATTACTGTTTCTTGCTGGCACAGTTTGGATAGGAGAGCAGCATAAAGAGCCAGCAGACCCATATTTACTGTAACGGCTTCCTTTTTCACCATACGCTTGAAGCGTTCTGTTGTTTGTTCATCGATGTGAAACTGAATGAAGTCCCCGTCAAAACTTTGAATGAGAGGCGGCTTGAAATCCGTCGGCAACTGGAGCTTATTCTCATGCTCACCATTCGCGAATTGATCCAGCCAATACTGTTTCTGTCTGTCGAATGCAGGGCTTATTTTCATCGAAGATTGCCATTCAGCGTAATCCTTGTACTGCACAGGTAGAACTGGCAATTCTTCACCTTTAAAGAAAGACAGGAAATCTCTGATCAACAATTGATAGGACATCTCGTCTGAAATCAAATGATGCATATCTATGAGCAGCATGTTTTTATTTCGCTCATAGCCAATCCGAATAAGGGGCGCTTTTTCCGGTTCAAACGGCCGAATAAACCCAGAGATTGCCGCATCCATTCCTTCCTCGGGCAGTACCAGCTCCTCAATGGTGAATGGAATGGTTTCATGCACAGTCTGAACTACCTCTTGCCCTACGAAGCCAAAGGAGGTTCGGAAAATTTCATGACGTTCGATGAGCTTTTGAAAGATTTGCTCAATACTGTTCGGATCGATGTCCCCCTCTAATTGATACACGCCGGGATTGTTGTATACCGTCGTGAAAGGATGCATCTTTTGCAAGAAATAGACTCGCTTTTGAACCGATGTCAGCGGATAGTAGTCCTTTCGCGCTACAGAGTGTATCCCGCCCTCCCTACTTGGATTGGTTTGTTGCAGATAGGCGGAAATGCCGCCAACAGTAGGATGGTTAAGAAAATACGCCATGGGAATGCGCTCGTTGAACAGCTTTTGGATTTTTCCCAGAATGGAGAGAGCCATAATGGAGTCTCCACCCAATTCAAACAAACTGTCGTGAACCCCGATTGGTCTCACACCAAACTGTGCTTCCCATACCTCTGTGATCTTTCGTTCCCGTTCGTTTTGCGGAGCGGTATATTCAGTTGTCAAATCAGGCCGTTCATACGTTTCCGTGTTACAAGGCTGAGGGTAATCAAAGGCGATTTCCTCTGAAATAAGGTGAATTTTCGCATCATGATACCGGGTCGTGAGCTCATTCAAGTCATAGGCAGAAATGACAACCTGCGGAAGCTGAATCGTGCCTATCCGGGAAAAAATGTGCAGGCCTTCTTCTTCTGTTATGGCATTCTCTAGCTCCTCACCAGTCAATTGTTTATGCTTCTCTTCAATTTGCCGGGCCATCCCTGTCCCTCTCCATCTCTCCCAATTGATTGACAGAACAGGGAAATTACTTTTATTTCCATGGCAATAAATTGCAAATGAGTCCAGGAAAGAGTTTGCTGCGCAGTAACCCGCCTGCCCGATTGCGGGAATGTATGCACTCAGTGATGAAAACAGGATTAAAAAATCCAGCGGCCTTTCGCGAAGAGTCTCATAAAGAAAGTAAGTACCTTCTACCTTTGCTGCTAACATCTTCTTAGCGTTTTCTCGTGTGCAGCGTTGTATCATTTCCCCATCTGGCACACCTGCTGCATGGATCACTCCTGTCAGTTCTCCAGGTAGACTATCAATTTTTTTCATTAGTTCTTGAACTTGGCTCTTGTCGCTGATATCAGCATTCATGATGTGAATGTTCCCACCAAATTGCTCGATTTCCAATAACCGGCGAATTGTTCGGCTCACCCCATCATCGGGCTGGTGTTCCGAAAGCCACTCCTGCCATGTTTCCTTCGGAGGAAATGCAGACCTTCCCACTAATATCAGGGTCGCCTGTGCTTTTTGCGCCAAAAGTTTGGCAACGGCGAGGCCAATCCCGCCCAAACCGCCTGTTACTAAATACTTACCGCCTTGCTTCAGCTCTATGCCGTCCTGGGCATGAGTGGAGATGGCATCATATGCTGGCAACCAAAAATACTTGTTTTGATAAGCAACCACACCGTTCCAATCTTGCGAGAGAAATGGCAGGAGGAATAAATCGATAGCTTTGTCCATATCCATGGACCCCGGTGTGATGTCAATATCAAAGAAGCTGCATCGAATCGCCGGGTATTCAAGCGGAATTACTTTGATTGGTCCGAGTATGATAGACTTTTGCGGTTCTTTCCCGTCAAAGCCAGTAACCTCACAGACCCCATTTGATATGACTTTCAACTCCATCGATTGCTCATAGAAATGCAAGCCGAATTCCTTGGCAATGGCAAGCAAACTATAGTACCCGTTATCGAGAGACGTATCCAAATCGGATAGCGTGAAGCCCTCTTCCTGTTCAAGCAGCAAGCTCCACATATGAATGGTCTCATCTGGCGTGAACGAACTCGCTTTCAATTCTTGAAAGAGCCAGCCATAATCCTCGTCTTTGCTCGGATTGATCGCAAATTCGTTTTCATTCATTCTCTGTCGATGCTCGCTTTTATAAACAACGATACATTGTTCGCTCAACTGTTTTATTTTTTGCGTCAGAAGCTCACTGATCAGGGACTGTTCGGCAAAAATCAATCGCCGCTTTTCTTTGTGAACATTGTTTTTGGAAGAAAGGATAGGTGTGTGCCGCTTCCATGACGGAACGTAATACCAATCCTCGATGTTTTTCCTTACCATCTGTTTCGATTGATTTGTAGCGTTGGCTTGAAGTGCCGTGTCTTCCAACCAGAATTTCTTTCGCATAAATGGATAAGTAGGCAATGGGATTCGTGTTCCCTGTGGATTCAATTGGTTCCAATCTATGGTCACCCCGTATTGCCACAGCTTGCCGAGCCGCTTGTATAAATGGTGGTGCTCCGAGACATTGCTGTTTGCAAACGGGATGAGATTTAGTATTTTTGGAGCGGGATCTGAGCCCAACGTTCGTTTTGCCAAAGCACTCAAATCATGCCCCGGCCCGATTTCGATAAAAATAGCGCGTTGATCCGCTAGAAGCTGGATTGCCTTCGTAAACCGCACCGTATCTTTTAGCTGATTGATCCAATATTCGCTGGTGCCCAGAGCTTCTTTCCCTGCCCAGTCTCCTGTTACACTGGAGATAAACGGAATCTGCATCTGCTGATACGCAACTGGTTGAAAGGCCGCCTGGTAATCATCCAATATCGATTCGACCCGTGACGTATGAATCACTTTCGGAAAAGGAAGAGGTGTGCAGATCCATTTATTTTGTTTCAGCTTCTCTTCTAGGTCCAATACCAAATGTTTGGGTCCGC
This sequence comes from Brevibacillus sp. MS2.2, assembly GCF_013284345.1. NCBI lineage: Bacteria > Bacillati > Bacillota > Bacilli > Caryophanales > Paenibacillaceae > Brevibacillus > Brevibacillus sp. MS2.2. Next base: position 29,646 of record NZ_JABSUZ010000042.1, on the reverse strand, counting down.
CAACTACGCAAGACACTTGGTTATCAATGGCAATTTCCAGTGATTCAGACAAGAAAGGAGTCACTTCCTCTACCGAAAGCGGAATACTGAGCATCAATCCATCCGGCAGTAGCTGAAATAACTCCCCACGTTTGACAACCAGTTGAATCGCCTGTTCTAGGGTAAACAGCCCCGCAATCGTCGCCGCAATATATTCGCCCAAACTGTACCCGATCACAACATCTGGTTGTATTCCCCATTCCATCAATAACCGGGCTAATGCGTATTCAAAAGCAAACAGAATGACTTGTCCATGATCCAAACTGGCTATCGCTTCCCTGGCTTGATCCCGATCATTATCTTTTGGAAACAGAATGGAGCGATAATCGACTTCCGAGTATCGTTGGAGGATAGCGAAACAATGATCGAGGTGCTTCCGGAAAATCTCCTCCTTTGCATAGAGTTCTTGTCCCATGCTGACGTATTGGGATCCTTGACCGGAGAACATGAACACGATTTGTTCAGGCTGTCCATCTGCCCGATAAGTCTGTGATTGACGGGGATTTTTATCTTTCAAAGCACGGATCAGCTCCGCGCTGCTTTGGCAAACGATTGGCTTGCGATATTCAAAAGATTTTCGTCCCATTTGCAATGTATAGGCAATATCACGCAACCTTGTCTGGGGATGTTCCTCCACATGCTTCGCCAGGTTTTCGGCCATCTTTTCCAGCGATTCGCTGTTTTGGGCGGACAGTAAAATAAGGTGAGGCTGCTGCTCATCCTTCACCGACTCGTCGACCTCAGGGGCTTCCTCCAAAACCAAATGCGCATTTTGCCCCCCAACGCCAAACGAGCTAATCCCCGCCCGTAAAGGAAATGGCCCATCGCTCCACTCACTCAACTTTGTGTTGATTGTGAACGGACTTTTCTCCATTTCCAAAATCGGATTGCTCTTCGAAAAATGGATCATGGGAGGGATCTGGCGGTGTTTCAGAGCGAGTACGGTCTTCATGAAGCCCGCCACACCCGATGCTGCATCCAGATGGCCAATATTGTTTTTGACCGAGCCCAAAACACATTTGGTTTGCCGATCATGAAAAACTTGTTTTAGCGCTGTAAACTCGATGGAATCACCCAGTTGTGTCCCGGTCCCATGGGTTTCAATGTACGAGATGCTCTCCGGCTCTACATCGGAGAGTTGCAATGCGCTTTGAATGACTTCTCTCTGTCCCTCAACACTTGGCGCCATATATCCCGCTTTACGGTTTCCATCGTTGTTGATGGCACTCCCCTTAATAATGGCCCAAATATGGTCTTTATCCGCCAGTGCATTTTCTAGCGGCTTTAACACGACCACCCCGATCCCGTTTCCAAACAAGATGCCTGATGCTTTTTCGTCAAAGGCACGAATTCGTCCGTCTTTCGATAGAAAGAGCCCTTCTTCATACAGATATCCGCTTTTATTCGGAATCAAAATGGAAATGCCCCCAGCGAGCGCCATGTCACATTCGCCACTAAGTAAACTGCGGCAGGCAGTATGAATGGCAGTTAACGACGTGGAGCAAGCGGTCGTTAGTGTTAAGCTGGGTCCTTTTAAATTGAATTTGTAGGAAATTCGTGAGGCGAGAAAATCTTTGTTGCTCAATTGGATTTCGGAGAAGAGATCGCGATGCTCCCCTTCATAGGAATAAACTCTGGCATTCCAGTTATAATTGCTCGATGCCCCTGCAAAAACGCCGATTAATCCGGAATAACTGTCAGGAATATATCCGGCGTCTTCCATGGCTTCCCAGGCAACCTCGTGAAACAGCCGAACCTGCGGGTCCATGACCAGGGCATCTTTGGGGCTATATCCAAAAAAACGTTCGTCGAAATATTCAAACTGATCGATGATCGCGCCCGCTTTTACATAGTTTTTATTCTGAATGAGTTCAGGCGGTACTCCTTCTGCTTTGACCTCTTCATCGGTAAAAAACGTAACAGAGTCCAATCCATCCTTGATGTTATTCCAGAATTGCTGGCGATTGTTTGCTCCCGGAAAGCGGCAGGATAAGCCGATCACGGCGATTTCCAAGCCGTTGAAGTTTCGAGTCTCAGCCATTTCGAACCTCCTTCCCCTTTTTTCGCAGCATTTTTAATTTATCGATCCCTTTATGGACTATCTCGGAGCGATCAAAGCCGAGATCGTTTGCTTCCATTCCCTTGTCTTGCCCTTTCAAATACCCGGCCAGCTTGCGAATGGTCGGATATTCAAACCAAGAAGAAATCAGAACGGGCTTATCCATGGTCTTCTGGAGGATATCATTGATCCCCACAATATCCATCGAAGTGATTCCTGCATCAAAGAAATTGTCGTCCAGGCCCATTTTCGTATTCCCAATGTAATCTTGAATCGTTTCTTGAAGCAACATCTCCATGGACAACTCTTTCCGCCCTTGACTCTTAAGCCGTTCCCCTTTGTATCGGGGCCGGTTGACCCAGAGGGCGAGCCTTGGCTCCAGGTCTGTTGTGGAAACAATGACATGCTCTTCATGATGGATGAGAGAGAACAAATAAGCAAAAATTTGTCTACCTTCTGCGGGAGTGATCAGTTGTTCCATACGTTCACTCGCAGCTGTACGGTTGCCTGAATCAGAAACCGAGAAGTTCCAAGCATCCCAGCCGACGGACATCCATCTGGTTTGACTCTGCTCTTGATTCATCTTTTGGACAAAACTATCCATGAATTGGTTGGCCGCCGTATAGGCAACCAGTCCAATCCCACCGAGAATCGAAGAGAGGGAAGAGTTCACCATGCAATACGCAATCTCTCTATCTCTAATGAGCTTTTCAAGAATGAGGATACCTCTTATTTTCACAGAAAACTCTGCTTCACACATGCTCCGATTGATATGGGCAATCGAGTGCTGGAAGAAATCGCTTACGACTCTGCCCGCTGAGAAGATAACACCGTCAATCTGTTCAAACCTCTCGTCGATCTCTTCCAATAGGGCCTTCATTTGTGCTTCATCGCTTACATCTACCTGATACAGATGAACCTGTGCGCCCAGTGCTTTCAGTTGCATGACTTCGCGAATTTTCTGATGGGTAGGATCGCTGTCAGGAGAGTTGGCCAGATACTCCTGCCAGTGTTCTTCCCGAGGGAACTGTGAGCGTCCAGTCAAAATAATTGTAGCTGGACCCTGATGAGCCAGCGCGCTTGCTGCTGTCAAGCCAATCCCGCCCAAACCTCCTAAAACCAGATGCACCCCTCTAGCTTTACGATCAGAAGCAACGGGCAGATCTAAGCGAATGGGTTCGTACGTTCGTACCCATTTGTGACGGTAGCGGATGGCCATCATTTTTTCCGGGTCTTGTTTGACCAGCTCCTCAACGAGCAATTTCATGCCGATCTGTTCCTGCTTCTGGAACTCTTCCGCCGAAATTTCCAAATATGCGGAATGGACATTTCCAAATTCTTGTGGTATGACCTGGACAGCTCCGAAGGCAGTAGCATAATACGGCGACAAAGCTTCGTTCCCAATAATGGACTGAGACGCAGATGCGATAACAAATAACTGAATCGGCTGCTGAGGATCAAGCATCCCAAAAGATTTGCCCATGTGCAATAAGCTGTAAAAAGTAGGCGTCTGTACATGCTGGGAGACATCCTTTTCAAAAAACGAGGGCTCATCTAAAAGACTCCACATGTGAACGATTTTCCAGACCTGTCCCGGTTGAAAAACTTCTCGTAACAACGTGAGATACTGCTCGGTCTCTTCCGGATGAATCTCGTACTCATGTGGAGCCAGCTTGAAAAATGAACGGCCAGCTTTTACGGTACACACCCGTTTTCCTTTTGCTAACAGGGCTTGCTTAACTCCTTCTCCTATTCCGCTAGTATCAGTAAAGATTAAATAGGAATCAGACTGGTCGTCCATACGTGTACGGCCCGATCCGTTGTGCTGTTTCCATACGGGACGATACAACCAATTCTCCAGCTCATTTTTACGAATGGCATGTTGTTGTGTCGCTCGATCTTTCTTCTCAAACCAATACTTGTCTCTGTCAAAGGCATAGGTGGGGAGGGACAGACGGTTTCTGTTCTCGCCAGAATACAGTTCTTTCCAATGAATGGAGCCCCCTTGCTTCCATATCTCCCCTAGACTGTTATGAAAATACCATTCTGTCGATTCCGTCATTTCTTGCGAACGCAACAGTTGGATGACAGGTAGAGGTTCGCATTCAGACCAATCCCGATGCTTCATCCCCATCTCAATTAGAAGGGGAATGTCCCTCTCCATGAGGTAGTTCTCCATTGAAGATGTAACAGAGATTTGTTGCATGTTGTACAACCAAAAATCTGTGTCACGAATCAGCTCGTTCGTGATGGGAGATCCGCTGGATATAACCTCCAGATCATTCCCCCCCACTCTTATCGTCCGTAATACAAAAGCGAGTTCTTCTTCCATCCGGCTTTGTTGTTCCTTTGCAGAATGAAGCCACTTGTGTTTTAGAACAATGATTCTAACCAGATCATTCATAGATAATAGCTTCGCATGATAGACAGCGGAGAATATGCCTGTCCCCTCCGCAATCGCCACATGAGGTTTGATTCCGAGAGAAACCATAAAGTCAGCCAATGCGCATTGGTAAATGAACTGACTCATTTCCACACACATAGAGTCCAGCTTGTCCACACGATTATCAAGCCCACTACCCTTCAAGATGCTCTCGATGCTGGGTACATCAACTGTTCCTGATGTTGTCCAGGCATGGAGATAGCCATCAATGATACGGGCAAAGCCCTTTTCAGTCCGGTACAGCTCGTACCCAATTTTGAGAATCGCTTGACTTTGCGGCGAAAACAGAAGCCCAGTACGCAGCTCTTCTTTTTCACTTTTGGATACGTCGCCCCTTCCTGTTTCAAGCGAGTGAACAGCTTCTGCGACTGAAGAGCAAACTATCATTTTTCGATAAGGAAAATGAACACGCCCAGTTTGCAATGAATAGGACACATCCGCAAGGGGAAGTCGGGGATGTTCACGGAAAAATTGCGCCATTTTCTTGCAAGCATTCTCTAATGCCTTCTCCGTTTTAGCTGAAAACAATAAGAGATGCTGCTGTCTAAAAGAAGCATCTGAAGGAAAGGAAGGAGCCTCTTCCAAAATTACGTGGGCATTTGTCCCTCCAATTCCAAAAGAACTAACGCCTCCCTTTGGGGAATGGCTCACTTCTTTCCATAAACGAGGCTTTGTGTTCACATAAAACGGACTTTGTTCGAATGACAGCTTGGGATTCGGCTGCTCATGGTTAATGCAAGGCGGAATCACTTGATGCTTCAAGGCAAGAGTCGTTTTGATCAAGCCAATGATGCCTGCTGCGGTATCCAAGTGGCCGATATTGGGTTTGACAGACCCGATGGCGCAAAATTGGGGCTGGGTTGCTTCTGCTTGAAATACTTCTTTAAGCGCCTTTATTTCAACTGCGTCACCCAGTTCAGTCCCAGTTCCATGCGTTTCAATGTAACTGATTTCACGTGGAGAGACGTTGGCAACCGTCAGCGCCTCATGAATGACTTGCGCTTGTCCGATTGGGCTCGGCGCAGTATACCCAATCTTTTCATCTCCGTCATTATTGACGGCAGTACCGCAGATGACAGCCTGTATGTTGTCGCGATCACGAATGGCATCCGCCAAGCGCTTCAAAACAACAATCCCGATCCCATTTCCAAAAACAGTGCCTGCGGAATCTGTATCAAAGACACGACAATGACCATCTGGGGAGACCATGCCTTCTTTTTGGAAGACATACCCTCCTGTTTGCTCACTTCGGATCGTCACGCCCCCTGCCAATGCAATGTCACACTCGCCATTCAATAGACTTTGACTAGCTAAATGGACTGCGACCAAGGAGGAGGAGCATGCCGTTTGCACGTTGACGGAAGGTCCACGCAAACCCAATTTAAACGAAACTTTGGATGCCAAAAAATCTTTTTCATTGCCAATGCCGATTTGCGCGTGCCCCAGTCTTTGCACAAGTTCCGGATCTGAATAAAGACGCAAAAAATAGCTACTGATGCAAGAGCTGGCGTAAACTCCTACCACTTGCTGCTCTATGTCCTGCACACAGCTAGCATCTTCTAGCGCCTCCCAGGCACATTCGAGAAAGACACGGTGCTGCGGGTCGGTAATCTCTGCATCCTTTTCTGAATAACGGAAAAAGCCTGCATCGAAATACTCTGTATCTTTGAGGATAGCTCCTCTCTTTACATATTGAGGGTCGTTGAGGAGATTGACCGGAATACCTGCATCCCTTAACTCCTCATCTGTAAACGTCTTGATGGATTCCACACCGTTGACGATATTTCGCCAAAAAGCCAAAGGGGTATCGGCATCGGGAACACGGCAGGCCATGCCAATGATGGCAATTTTTGAATGGATTACATCTTCATCCATCACTCACATCACTCCCGCTTTTCATAATGAAACTCTTGGATGCTGAAAAAGGGTTTGCAACGCATGTCTGAGTTCATCGACGCTATAGGCAAAATAGCTAGGCGATTCTTGCTGGAGCACTTCTACCGAATTATGGCCCCATGCGACCGCAATGCTTTTGACCTCCGCCTCTCTGGCACAAATGAGATCGTTTTTTCCGTCTCCAACAAATACAGAGTGTTCAACAGTGGAGTGCAGTTGCTCGATGGCGAGCAGAAGGCTTTCCGGATGCGGCTTCGGATGGGTTACATCATCCGAACAGACCACTGTGTCAAAATAATCAATCAGCTCGAATTCTTTCAGGATGTGGATGGTTCGCTTGCGATCTTTTCCCGTACATAATCCGCATTTCCATCCTTCGTTTTGGATGAAGCGCAAAATCTCCTCCATCCCCTCCACAATCTCAATAAGATGGATATTGGAGCTGGCTATTCTCCGATAATGTTCAACCATGCTTAGTGGCAGGTTCATTTTACCGAAAATGTTGGGAATGGAATCCCCACTGTGCCCCAGAAACTCCTCAAAAGAGGGAAGCGGACCATTGGAAACGAGCTGAAAGCTATCAAAGAATGCCTTACGCTGTACTTCTAGCGAATCAATAATCACTCCATCGAAGTCAAACACGACACTTTTTTGCATACCCTTCTCCTTTACCCTTCAAATGTCCAAAGCAGGAGGAGTCACCCGGAGCGCGAGGCGCCCCGATTTCCTGTCTCCCCGATGGCCTTTTACCGTTTTCCCCGTTGCTGGCGCAGGCTTTTTCTAAGCTCGCCCCGCTGCATGCTTTGCTGCAAATAATCATTTTTGTTCTGCTGCTTGTCTTGTAAAAACAAAGCCAACGAACGTATGGTTGGATATTTGAACAAATCGGCCATCTCAATCGTTGTTTGCAGTTCCTTCTCCAGATTGTTTTGAACTTGCATCAACATCAACGAGTGACCACCAACCTCAAAAAATCCATCGTCTACTCCGATCTGCTCTTTTCCTAATGTTTCTTGCCATATTTTTAGGAGCAGTTCTTCCATGCGATTTTGCGGTGGAGCCGTACGGGAGCTCTTTGGCGTGTTGACATTCAAGGCTGGCAATGCACTGCGGTCGATTTTATTCGGTCCGACCATGGCAAACGATTGCAATTCCATCCAATATTGCGGAACAAGGTAGCTCGGTAATAATTCCTTCACCATACCGATGATCTCTTTCTCTGATACGTGTTCCTTCAATACGTAGTAAGAAACGATGACCGGTTCGTTGTTCGCATCCTCGGTTGATTTGACAACACTCTTTACCATGCAATCCAATCCGTCGATGACACTTTCTACTTCATTCAAATCAACCCTGTAGCCTCTGATTTTCAACTGGGAATCGTTTCTGCCGTTGTATTCCAAGCAACCATCTGGCAATAATCTGCCGTAGTCTCCGCTTCGGTACAATCGACCCTCACCTGTGTGCAAATCGTATGCAAAAGCCTTCTCTGTTTCTTCTGCGCGGTTCCAGTACCCAGGAGAGAGATACTCGCTTTGATAGTAGAGTTGCCCGGATTCGTAAATACTCACTTCCTGGTTGTTTTCGTTAAGAATGCGCAAATTTATGCCATCGACGACATACCCGGCTGGAATTTTTGCAGGATGGACTGCCATATCCTTGTTCATGATGAAAAATGAAATGACCATCAATTCCGAACAACCCAGGAAATTGACAAACAAGCAGTCATCCGCGTGTTTTTGTTTGTAAAACTCAAAATCCGTGCCGGACACGACCTCTCCTCCTAATAAAACCATGCGAATATGAGGAAGTCGTATGCTGTCATCCAGGTTCTTCATAAAAAAGCGGAACACGGATGGAACGGAGTGGAACAATGTGATTCGTTCCTGATTTAACCAATTGGCGAATCGCGTCATACTACCGTCCAGCTTGATGTCATAGAGATGCAAAGTAGCCCCATTTAACAAGCTTCCCAATATATCCAAGATGCCGATCGCATGACTGTACGATGTCAACAATGCGATATGATCACGTTGATGGACCTTCAATACCTGGGTGAACTGTGAAAGATAGTAATAGACGTTTTGATAGCTCTGCATGACCCCCTTCGGTCTTCCTGTCGAGCCAGAAGTATAGAGGATAAATGCAATTGCTTCGCCTTTTATGCTTAGATCCAAATTCTCTTCTGAAATGCTACTGGTTCCGTCCGTCAAATTGATCGTTTGGATTTTCTGGTTGATCTTCTCTACAACTTCACCAGCCAAGATTATGTTTTCCGAATCGGTCAAAAGAATGCTCGATTGCGCATCGTCGATCATATAAGCCAACCGCTCAATTGGAGCACTTCGATCCAGCGGCACGAACGGAACCCCTGCCTTCAACGCACCCATCAAGGCAACTACCATTTCGAGTGTGTTCCCAAATAAAAGGGCAACTGGTGTTTGTGCGCTTTCTGGAGAGCAGTGCTCTAAAATTTTTCGGGCAATCTGATTTACTTTTGCATTGAGCTGTCCATATTCCAAAGTATCGAAGTTATGTTTGACAGCGATATGATTCGGATAGGTGGCCACCTGCTCTTCAAACCGTTTTACAAGAGCGGCAGTAGACTCCTTGAAAGAAAAGGGCTGGTACTTGCAAAGCGGCACAACACCATTCTCCCTGTGCAAGCCCTCGCTCTGTTTCAATATTGGCAATTCGCCAATCTGCAGGTTGGGTTTTTGGATGATGCATTCAAGCAATTTGCGGTACTCGGTAAACATGTATTGGACTGTCTCCTGCTTGAACAAGTCCGTCCTGTAGTAACATTCCAGATAAATCCCTGCGGCAGTTTCGTATAAATGAATATTCAGATCCGCTTTTGTTGTTTTTACCGTGACCGGGTAGGCCGATAACTTTATGTCCTCGTAATACGTTCCTTCACTTTCCGTCTGATTCTTCATGCTCTGGTAATTGAAGATCGTATCATATAAGAATGTACGGCTTGGGTCACGCTTAAAATCCAGTTGATCCAATATCTGTTCGATTTGAAAATCCTGATTTTCCAACGCTTCCAATAAACTCGTTTTTACTTCGTGAAGCAATTCAAGGAAGCTTTTCTCCCTCTCTGGCTTATTACGCAGAACAAGGGAATTGACAAACATGCCTACGATCTCTTTCAGCTCATCATGGTTTCGGCCTGCTTGCGGAATTCCTACCAGGATATCTGAGTCCCCACTGAGTCTCGCCAGCCATGCATAATACGCAGCCAACATCGTCATAAACCAGGTGACCTGATTCTCCTGAGAAAACTTCTTGATTCCCTCACTCAATTGTTGATCAAGCTCCAGACTAATCCGATCACCATGGAAGCTAAGGGATGCCGGGCGAGGGAAGTCCGTCGGCAGCTGCAGGACAGGCAATGCTCCCCCCAGCTTATTCAACCAATAGGCCTCTTGTGCCCGATAAGCGGTTGACCGTGCAAAATCGTGCTGCCACTCCGCGTAATCCTTATACTGGACGTTCAATGGAGGAAGCGAAACGTTCCTGTACAATTCTGAAAAATCTTTCACCAATAAGCTAATGGATGTTCCATCCGAAATAATATGATGGATGTCCACTGCCAGAATACTCTTTTGTTCTCCAATTTTGATTAATCCCACTCGGAAAAGAGGCGCCCTCGCCAGATCGAACGGTTGAATAAACTTCTCGAGATCTTGCTCAACCGAATGTTCATCGGACTCCAAGCAAATCACTTCGAAGTCAATACTGGGGTGTACAATTTGGACAATCTCACCTTCCAGTACCTGAAACGAAGTGCGTAAGCTTTCGTGCCGCTCAATCATTTTGGCAAATATCTCTTCAATTTTTCTGAGATGAATCGGCCCTTCCAGCAAAACGGCAGTCGATTCATTGTATCCCACCGTATCTGGCATCAGACCCTGTAAGAAAAAGATGCGTCTTTGTGCAAGCGATGTCTTGTAGTGTGGTTGAACCTCGACGGGTGCTATTTGATATTGTCCGACTTGGTTTCTGCTTTTGATGAATTCAGCTACGTTTTTGATCGTTTTATACTGGAATAAATCCGTCAACGTGATATTGCTATCAAACTGCTTTCTGATGTTCGTGCTAACATGTATCGCCTTGAGAGAATCTCCACCCAGCTCAAAAAAGTCATCTGCGATACCAATAGGAGCCATTCCTAAATAGTTTTCATAAATGGTACACAGCGCTTTTTCGATATCCGTTTGGGGAGGAACATACTCAACAGACAACGGTGGTCGTTTTGCCTGAATCTTTTTGCTTGCTGACTGTTCATATCCGTTCCATCCATTAGCTGTGCTGTGATGGCTTTTACGTAAACGGGTTTCGATGTCGATCGTGGAAATGATCAGGTTGGAAACACCGGACGTCAGTATTTTTCCAAATATTTCACGCCCCTCTTCCGGCAAGATTCCGATTGGGCTGGAATCGTCTCCGTGAGCATCAGCGTCCATCCATTTATCTAGATTAATCTGTATACTGTGCTTCTTTCCGTCACTGATCCGGTCTGCAACAGATTCGGATATCGCGATTACGGTATAGTTTCGGATATCAATGATCACATTTCCGAACTCATCCATGATCTGAATATCGAAACTCGCCAAGTCCTCCTGCGGAAAACGGCTGTCCAAATATTTGCTGTAGCTGTATATGCGGCGCGGCATTTTGCCATAGACGGCAATTGATTCGTAGGACAAGGGAATAAACATCTTCTGTTTATTGAGAAAGCCGAGCAAAAAGCTTGTCGCTGTATCCAGCATACCAGGATGCAAATGATAATCGTCCAGATCGGCTTGATACGTTTCAGGCAACTCAATGATGGCTACCCCTTCATCTGACCCCGCCATAACTTCGCGAATATTGCGCCATCTCTTCCCAAAATTCAGATATCCTCCATGCTTTTGATGATCCGCTTCGGTAAACAGTACATGCTTGTCTCCGCAGCTTTCCTTCAAAGCTTCCAGATCCATCGTGCTTGCAGACTGCTGGGCAGCTTCAATTGTGCCGGTAACATGAGGAATCCACGTATGCTCGTCATGATGAAAACGACTGTATATGATAAAGTCATAGCTTTCCTTGTTTTTAGTAAAGAGGAGCAAGACTTCTTTTTCCTCTTCCTCGCGCACGGTTATCGGCGTGTGGAAATGCACTTGTCGGAGGAGATAGGGCTTTTTCAGCATACTGTTATCAGCGGCTTCCCGAACCATTTCAAGCAATGTCGTTCCTGATAGCACTCCATGTTCATTGGTACGATGATCCTGCAAAACCCAATGACGATGCAGGCTTAGTTTTGAATAGAACAGTTCTTTGTCACCCGCCTGAAAACGGTATTCAAAGAGCGGATGTTCAAGCTCTTTTCTAGGAGCGGTCGATAACCCAGACTGTACCGCCATCCCTACCTTTTTCCAAACATCCCATTTCACATTGGTGATTGCCTGCTTCCCTTCCCGGTTACAATACTCGGCATACGCATCTAAAAAGGCATTGGCGGCATTATAATCAGACTGCCCGATAATCGGGGAAATCGTACTGATAGACGAGCACAGCACGAAAAAGTCCAAGTTGTTTTCCCGCAGAAGTCGATTTAAGTTGATGCATCCCATTGTCTTTGACATGATGACCTGGTGCATCGTCTCCTTGCTTATCTGCTGGATAAGGCCGCTGCCCGGAAGTCCTGCCGCATGAATCACACCTTGAACGGGGCCAACTTCCTCCTGAGCACAATACAGAGTCGAGGCAAGAGTAGAGAAATCAGAAACATCCGCCTGGTAGACGTAAATTTGTGCGCCGCTTCGTTCGATCTCCTGAATCCGTTTGATCTTGGCTGAGATGGAGTCTTGCTTTCCGTGATCTTGGAGCCATTTCCCCCACTCATCCTTCGCAGGAAAGAATGATCGCCCAAGCAGAATAATACTGGCCTTACAGTGACTGGCGATATAAGCGGCCAACTCCAATCCAATCCCACCTGTACCCCCAGAAATCAGGTAAGTGCCCCCGTCGATAAGCTTCAGGGTTGAATGGGTTTCCAAAGATGTACGCTCATAGAGAGGAAGCCATTTTGATTTTCCTCGCAAAGCAAACAGGTCCTCTTGACTTCCTTCCATTTCGCACAAAAGCATCTCGACCATTCCAGAGGCGACTAGCTGCTCCTGGCCAGAAATATCAATCAACTGGCAGTTCCTATCAGGAAATTCCAATGGAATGCCACGGACTAAACCCAGCAATGTTGCTTTCCAAGGGTTAATCTCTTCATCGCCAAGCACGTCAAAAAGACGATTCGCAACGACAGAGAGTTGAATCGCCGTAGATCCTTTGATTTCATCTAGTGCCTGGACGAGATGCAGAAAGCCATAATAAGTTTCTTCCAGTATACTTTCGGCCTGCATCTGATCCTCTTCAATGAAATCATCCTGGATAAGGGAAAAGTAGAGGATCGCATCCGGTTCGTTTTTGGTTTTCTGATAGTATGCTTGTAAAATATCGCTGAAGCCTCTTTTACTCGTTTCCCCTAACAGATAACCGTTATCCCCCTCAGAGACAGGAGGACACCCGCGCGCTACAAAAAACGGCTCTTTATAATGCCGTTTGCACGCTTCCAAAATCGTCGCATTCAGCTCTACATCATGGAAAATGATAGCAGATCGCTGTTTCGTTTTCCCAGTAGGCAAACTGGAAAGAGAACCTCTTTTCCATGTCGGCACGTAATACCAATCCGATACGCCCTTTTGGACCAATGATTGATCCTTGACCTGTTGCAGGAAGGTTTTCCCGATCTGTACCGGGTCATCATCCAAAAAGTAGCGATTCCGCTCAAAAGGATAAGTAGGCAAAGGGATGCGTCCATTAGCCCCCTTTTTATGTAAAGCTTCCCAATGGATGCTTACTCCTGAACTCCATAATTCCCCGATCCATTTCAAAACAAAGGCTTCCGAGGGCCTTTCTTCCATGCTGCTCGTACATAAAGAAATCCACTCGTGCATGGGCAAATCTGTGTGATCACCAATTCCATTTTCCTTATTTCCTAGGAAAGCCACCACCATCTTCGGAGTTTGGCAGAGTGTGGAAACTCCTTTTGGTATGGAAAGCGAAGCATTCAGTACTGTACTCCAAAAAGCTCGGTCCTTCAATTGTTCTCCGGAAAGCTTTTCGCCATTTACAGGAGAAAACATGGGAATCCGAAGCTGGCGAATCTGGTTTTCCGTAATCGCTGTGATCTCATTACCCATGAATGCCGCAAACGAATGCTCGATAGCCACGGCTTCCGCTAGAGTGGCGGCTACCAAATTTCCACTCTTGAATCCAAGTATGCCAAAGGGTTGCTCATGGTAAGTAAACATTACTTTTGCAAAAGCATAAGCAAAAAGAAAATGAATCGCTTGAAGTTGCAGACTCCCTTTTTCACCTGGATCGAACAATTGGCGTAAATCGACCTTACTGTTCGAACCTAATTTGCTTAGGCATTGCGTGACTTCCTCTCGAAACAGCCGATGCTTTTGGTATAACGAGAGGGCCAATTGAACGCTTTGTAGATCACCGGAAATTTCCGGAATGAGGTAGAGGATAGATTTTTCCCCTTTTTCCGGTGTTCTGACCCAAAGCTTTTTCGTATCTAACTGATGGAAAAGCTCCTGGAAGCTTTCGGCAGTCAAATAAAAACGATTTGACAAAGCCATTCTCCCTACCTGAAGCGTATAAGCCGCATCGCGCAGGTCAATATCAGGCTGTTGTTTCAAGTGATTTTTGAAGCGGTTGATCTGCTGCTGCAAAGCGCTTTCTGTTTTGGCAGAAAAGACAAACAATTGAGGTTCATCCGTGGCCGCTTGCTTTTCAAGCATTGGCGCTTCCTCAAGGATTACATGTGCATTCGTTCCGCCAATTCCAAAGGAGCTGACTGCTGCTCGTCGAGGTTGATCTGTCGTATGCCAATCCATCAAAGAATGATTTACAAAAAAAGGAGTATTCTCAAACTCTATTTTAGGATTCGGGTTCAAAACATGAAGGGACGGCGGAATTTGCCTGTTTGCCAACGAAAGAATCGTTTTGATCATGCCTGCAATACCAGCCGCTTCATTCAGATGCCCAATATTTGATTTAACCGAACCGATGGCGCAGTATGCTCTTTTATTCGTTTGATACGCCCTTTTGAGAGCTTCCACTTCGATGGCATCACCGATCTTGGTTCCTGTCCCATGAGCTTCCAGCATCGTGATTGATTCCGCATCTACCTCCGCCATGTGGAGAGCTGCCTCGATGACTTCTTTTTGTCCCTGAATACTAGGCGCGGAAAAACCCGCTTTACGATGCCCGTCGTTATTGATCGCCGATCCTTTTATAATGGCATAAATATGGTCCTGGTCTTTTATCGCGTCCTGCAATGTTTTCAAGACGACGACTCCTGCTCCGTCACTAACGAGCGTTCCTGTCGAAGAGACATCAAACGCGCGACAATGACCATCAGGCGAGTAAATGAGATCATTGGAATAGTAATAGCCTTTTTTTGACGGAAGGGAAATGTGTACGCCGCCCGCAATCGCTATGCTGCATTCGCCGTTTAATAATGCCTGGCTGGCGAGATGAACTGCAACCAATGACGTTGAGCATGCGCTTAGTACGGAGACGCTTGGACCCTTCAACTTTAATTTGTAGGAAATGGACGTACATAAATACTCACGATAGCTTAAATTGAAAGTGGGGTTCTCATCAACCAGCAACTGTCTCAGCAGCCAATTCACATTTTCGGTACTTCCTGCGTACAGACCGATTTGGCCCTTGTACGTTTCAGGATTATAGCCCGCATTTTCCAAGGCGTTCATTACCACTTCGTGAAAAACTCTAATTTGCGGGTCCAGTACGGTTGCTTCACGGGGGGTATATTCAAAGAAGGTAGAATCAAAATAGTCTATCCCTTCCAGATACCCTTTTGCTTTCACATAATTCGGATCGTTGCATAGAGCTGGATCGATTCCGGATTGAATCATTTCCTCATCCGAAAAGAAAGATACCCCTTCGACTCCATTCTTGAGATTGTCCCAAAATTGGTGAACATCCTCGGCTTTTGGAAATTTACAATCCATGCCAATGACAGCAATCTCTAACCCTGTATACGTCTGATCGTCATATTTATACCCCATGATAAACTCCCATTTCCCTTTTCAAATTTGTATACAGCAGAAAAAAGCTAACTCTTGACCAATTATTGGCAAGGGTTAGCTACTTACAGCGTACGTCTTATGTAGTTAGCGTTTTATTAATAATATCGATAACCTTTTCTTCTTCCTCATTGATAAAGAAGTGTCCACCCTGGAGAGTCACGATCGTACATGATTGGCTCGTATATTTTCTCCACTGGTTAATATCATCCAATGTTACGAGGTTATCATCATCTCCCGTCAGGACAGTCATATCGATATCCCACGTTTCTTGATCTGCCACCAAAAAATACTCTTCTACATTTTTATAATCACCCCTCAGTACAGGAGTGAAAATTTCCATAAGCTCTTTGTTCTCTGCTACTTCTTTGGGGGTACCGCCAAGCTGTATGATTTCCTGTATGAATTCTTCATCCGGCAAATGATGAATCTTTTTTTTGTCCCGAATATGTGGAGGATGCATGCCAGATAAAAATAGATGCCGCGGCTTTCTCCAGCCATTTTTTCGGATTTGTTTCATGAGCTCACAGATGTAAAGAGACCCCATACTGTGCCCAAACAACGAATACTCGCTGTCTCCAATCTGCTCCATTATGTAGGAGGAAACGTCTTTTACACCGTCGGGCAAGGAAGGGTAACACGGTTCTTTAAAACGCTTTCCTCTCCCCGCCAACTCCACTGGAAGCAGCTCAATTCTTGGGTCCAGCTCTCGTCTCCACTTACTAAAAACAGTGGCCGAACCACCTGCGTAGGGCAAGCAAAATAACTTCATGTAATCAGAGCTGTTATTGTTTTCCACTGCGTTTTCCCCTTTATTCAAACCACTCGTAGTAATAAAACGTCTTGAAGGGCATAGCTTCGCCATCTCGTGTATCGAAGGCGTATACACTACTCCATGTCGTATGACCCCTGACTTATTCTAATGTGCCTAAGCTTCAATAAAATGCATCAGGTTGTTATAAAAGAGGATAAAAAATCCTTCCCATGCATTCATTTCCTTCTGGCAGGAAAGGTTTCATGACAAACAAAATTTAGAAAGATAACTTTTCCCGAATAAAATTACCTTTTTAAAATCTCCGCGCATCTTATCTATCTCAAAATAACAAAATTTCTTTTATCTGGAAAGCTTACAAATATACTACCCCACGCTTCCACCCTTGTCAATGCAATTGACGGACTGTTTCTATTTCTCACACAATACAACATCATTGAAATGGGGATGAAGGATGTGAGTACGAATGTGCATACGAATCACGTACACTAATTAATGAAAGAATCTGATTCCAAGCTTCTACTATACTCTTTTCTTCTTTATCGAGTGAGTAGTTCTTTTGAATATAGTTGCTAGCTTTAATTGACTTTTCCATAAAAATATCGTTGGATTTATTAAACTGCTTGATAGCCCGTTCGACTACAAGTGCGAACTGTAAAACATCCCCATTCGATATGGTGTAACTAAAATCTGGTTGAAAATACTCTCTACCAGCCAAGCCATTGTACCCAATCACGATACAGCCACACGCCATCGCTTCAGCCGCGGGCAAGTAAAATCCTTCTTGCGTTCCGAAACTTAAGAAAATGGATGCTTCTCTGAGGATTCTCGCTACTTCTTTATGAGGCTTTTCGTAAATGGGGGTAAGTTCCCACCCTTTTAAAGCATCTCTGATTTTCAGCATATAGATAATCTGTCGTATGTCGTGAGGGTTTTTCGTGCACATAAAAGCAATTTGTTTCTTTTTCGCAGCTTTATCAAAATAAAACAAGGATGAATCGATGCCGTGTTTGATTCGATAGATGTTTTTGTCAGGAAAACAATGTTTTAAGTAGCTTCTATCATTTTCAGATACAACCAATACGGCCTTTACTTCTTCTTTGTGGTAATAGGACGATAACTTATTTCTTAATAATACGACTGGAAGCGGAAGATTATTGAACGTGTGATAACAACCTTGGTTAAAAATCACTTTATTTCTGACTTGAAATTTTTGTGGAAGGGATGGAACGCTGAACTCGGGGAATACCACGATGTC
This sequence comes from Brevibacillus sp. MS2.2, assembly GCF_013284345.1. NCBI lineage: Bacteria > Bacillati > Bacillota > Bacilli > Caryophanales > Paenibacillaceae > Brevibacillus > Brevibacillus sp. MS2.2. The sequence continues at coordinate 12,012 of NZ_JABSUZ010000042.1, read as the reverse complement.
ATTTTCACTTATATCTTCTTTGTGATAGCATATTGGCGTATCGTTCCTAAACCATGAGCAGCGAAATCCCTCTTCTTCATGGTATATATACGAGGGAATCCCGTTTTTATTTAAAACGTTCACATGTTGATAGCCTTGCTTTATACCGCCTATCTCTCTATCAAATTGAAGAGCACCAAATATAAATTGCCATGTCTTTCTGGCTCCTTTACCATGTTCCCGTTTCTACTGCCGTTTTGTAGGCTAGGTCATCCCGACCATCTCTGCTCGATTCAATACCTCTTTCACATGCTGTAAATCTTCAACCGAACGAATGCAACTAAAAATGATATGTTTAATCCCGAAGTCCTTGTATCTACGAAAATAACTTGCTACCTCATCGTAGGAGCCAACCAATAATGGCCCGCGAAAAGCCTTGCCTTGTTCGGTAGGAAAATAAATACGCTCTTCTTCTTCTGTATAAAATCCTGACGCTCTTCCCTGCTTCTTCACAATCTGCATAAATCGCATGGGGACTTCCTCTTTTGCCACTTCGATGGCTTCCTGAGACGTTGGACGTGCGATAATGCCAAGTCGACAACATAATTCCACATGCGAATCATAAAGAATGTCAAAGCTGTTGACAAGCTGAGAGATGGGACTTGCTAATTGAATAGCTACATCAACCGACTGGAGGGCGGCTTTTTGAAATAAGGAGGAGGCCCCTGGCATAAAAATGATCGGTCTCAAATCCTCATCCACTTGCGCAAAGACTTGCAACTCATTGTACGTGTAGTATTTGCCACTGTATGTTAAAGGGTCATTTGACTGAAGTAATGACCGCAATATCTCTATGTATTCCACTAAGCGATCGAAGCGTTCCTCGGCCGGTACAGTATCATTGACTTGCCGAAGCTCGGATGGCGATTGACCAGGTATTAAATTTAGCGCTACTTTGCGCCCGTACAAGTGGACTAGCGAATGTATCATTTTGGCAGCGGAGAACGGAGGAATTGTATTTGGCTGCAATGCGATGATAGGCAGATGATTGTTTGTAGCTTGTAAGGTGCCAGTGGCAACGATCCATGGATCAAGCGTAGTATGCTGATAAAAAAGCAGGGACCCTGCAAACCCATTCTCCTCTAATAATTTTGCGGATTCGTGAATGAGGTGGAGTTGATTGTTGTCATTATAATGAAGCCACATTGGTAAATCTGCATAAAATTTCATATACATTCCCACCTTCCAAATTAAATAGACTCCTGCTTTACTTTCCCCTCTATATAAGTAATCAATTCTTGGATGGTTTGAAAAAGTTCGACATTCAGCATGTCATCTTCAAACTGAAATCCAAATTCATTTTCAACCGCAACCACCAGTCGAATAAATCCAAGCGAGTTAATTCCGACATCTTGTAAGCGGATTTCCTGGGACGAGAAATCAATCCCGCTTTGTTGCAAGTTATCCGGACTAATTTGAAGCTCTTGCATCTGTTTCATGTAGATGTTCACCAATTTTTCTTCGATTTCGTTTTTGGTTATCATACAAATATCCTCCTTTATAAAAAGATTGAAGAAACGCGAAGGTTTAGAGCAACTTCGGTTCGTGTCTGCGCAACAACGTCAAAAGCTTTTCCATCACCATTGCTTCCTGAGCGGCTATTTCATCAAGGTATCTCATGATTTTATGAAGGGTTTCTTCTTCCTGCTGCATATAAAATTTCAGCATAAGATTGCGCGTATTTCGCGCTTTACGCTCTATTTCTGAATAACCCTCATAAATCTGATGGGACGAATTCAGGTAGCTAGTGTTTTCCTGCATATATTTGATGCGGGATACCATCAATCTTTTGTGCTCCCACAAGGTGTGAACGTGACGAACATCAAAATGGGTCTTTCCCTCGAGCAGGTGCTGGTAATAGTCTTGCAGGCACCGATATGTTTCCAAGCCGTAGGCACAATGGTTCCAAGGCTTGGAAACCATGCGAAATCGTGTTGAGGTATTTTTTGAATACAGATACTCTTCTAGCGTTTCCTGAACCAATGTCAAATCAAAATCATACTCTCCCGATTCCTTGTATTTATACAAATAAATGCGATTGCAAACCGCCTGGTGATCAATCTGGTCTATGCTGTCGTAAGCCAATTCAAAGTTTCGGAAGGACACACTCGTCGAAGCAAACGTCTCTTTATCCGTAAAGCCGAGCAATTGAAAGGTTTTCTCCTGAAGATCGACTCCATGTATAAGTACATCGTGAGAGAGATTACTTTTTTGATAGACTTTGCGCTCCGGGATGTAATACTCATCCACATTGAGGTAAACATAGTAGCCGTCCAAAAGACAATCGCGAACAAAATCTACGATATTCCTTTGGACGATGCTCATCGTGCCTCTCTCAAAATGTTCAACGTGAAGCCATGGATTCAACTTGTAGTCATGGATGTAAAAAGTAAACGGGACAGGTGGGTTCGGGCGCTTGTCGAAGCAGACCTGGATGAAATTGCTGTATAACCAAGGCAGGCTTCTTTCGTCCTTTAATACAATACACAGAGGAAAGGCAAAAAATTGATAGCCGAAAATGGGCGGTTGCACAACTGGCAGCATTACACTCTCCACAAGCATCTCCTCTTTTCGTATCGAATTAGGATCAAATCAAACCTACGCGAATAAACTCTTCCTTCTATTCCAAAAAAGGACCGATCATGGAGCAAGTTAGCTGTTTGATCTCCTCAGGTGATCCTTCCGCGATCACCTCTCCCCCTTTGTTTCCTGCACCGGGGCCAAGCTCTATGAGATAGTCGCAATAAGCGAGCACGTAAGGATCGTGCTCAATGAGCAAGACTGAATGCCCGTTCTCTACCAATTTGCCCAGAATGACCAGTAACTTTTCGGTGTCATAATAGCTGAGTCCAACAGTCGGTTCATCCAAAATGTACAGGTAGCTTCCCTTGCTGCCTTTTCCCAGCTCTCTGGCCAATTTTAAACGCTGTGCTTCTCCCCCGCTTAACGTAGTGAGGCTCTGCCCAATGAGGATATATCCCATACCCAGTTCTTCAATCGTGCCCAGCATCTTGCTGATTTTAGCGTGATCGCCGAAAAATTCGTGCGCTTCCGAGATGGACATCTCTAATATGTCGGAAATCGTACGTTCTTTGTACCGTACCTTCATCACTTCAGGCTTGAATCTTTTCCCTTGGCAAGCTGGACATTGGTCGCTAAACACAAGTTGACCCAGCCATCTTTTTATGTAGCCGTGACCATTGCAAACTGTGCATGAGCCTGTCGAGTTAAATGAAAAAGAGCTGCGCGTGAACTGAAGGGCGATTGCCTCCTCTTGTATGGAAAAAATATGCCGAATATGATCCCATACGCCTAAGAACGTTGCTACACAAGAATTCTCATGACGTCGTGCCAGCTTTTGTGTGACCACAATGCATCCATCAATATTTTCGGCGCCTTCCAATTTGGCATCGGCATGCGTATGGACGAAAGCAGTTTCGTGCTCCGCTTCATCTTCTATTACTGTCTTTTGTTTGGTCGCTTTTGCTTTCAAGGAGGCCTGAAGTTTGGGAATGAGCGTATCAATAACCAAGGAGCTTTTGCCACTACCTGATAAGCCACTGACACCCACGATGGCATGCAACGGAATAGAGACGTCGATGTTTTTCAGATTATTCGTGCGCGCATTCTTGATAGACAATGTAGAGGCGTGCGTATCCACACGGCTTGTATATTCTTTACGAGGATGCTTTTTCTCGCGCAAATACTGAGCCGTTATCGAATTAGTCGAATCCAGAAAGTCGGAGTAGTTCCCTTGATAAACAATCGAACCGCCCAGTTGTCCGGCCAAAGGACCAAAGTCCATAATGTAGTCGGCATGCTTGATCACGCTTTCGTCATGCTCTACGACAATAACCGTGTTTCCCTGTTGCTTTAATCGATGAAAGCTTTCGATAATCTTTTCTTTTTCCTTTTCGTGCAAGCCAGCCGTCGGCTCATCAAAAATATAGATGATTGAATCGACCTTTGCTGATAAATGAGACATAATGTGCAGTCTCTGGGTCTCCCCTCCGCTCAGTGTCGGGATTTCTCGGTACAGGTTCAAATAGGACAAGCCTACTGTCTCGAGACAATTCAGTTTACGGAGGATCTCATTGATCAAATGGGTAATAAAGGGGGTATGTGGCCTCGCTGCCAGATAATGCTGGAAAAATGTCGTCAACTCCCCAACATTCATTTGGCAAAGCTGGCCGATATGCTTGTTATTGATGGTGATCGAGAGTGCTTGCTTTCCTAACCGAAACCCCGCGCACCGGGTGCACGGTCGTGTTGTCTGGAGGTCTGCTATTTGCTGCGTGTTGATTTTTTTCAACTTTTCCTCAATGACTACACTGACCCCATAAAAGATCAGGTGACCCTTGCTTTGCGTCCGCTTTGGTCGATAATGCAAGAACGTTTCCTTGGCTTCACGCGATAATTCTATAAAAAGAGTATCCGGGCTCAATCCATAGTGTTTCGTGAAATTTTCCAGCCTTTTGGAAACGTACTCCTTTTCCTCTTTTTTTGGTTGGGGAAATTGGTAGGCGAACTGATGCCAGCGTTCAATCGTTTCATTGGCAGGCGGCAAAATTTTTTCGATGTTTACCTCCGAAACGTATCCTCTCCCCCCGCATGTTGGGCAGGAACCGTGGGGGGAGTTAAACATAAAGATGCCCGGTACATATTCACTTGGTTTTTGCGGATCTGCGACTTCGCCCGCTCGTTGTCCCTCTTGGGCATAAATGATAGCCAGCAAGTTAAGAATACGCGTGACTGAGCCTACAACCGATCGCGGATTCAGATTGCTCACGGTCCTCTGTTGCACGGCAATCGTCGGACTTAGCCCTTGAATCATGTCAAACGAATCATAGTGCAGGACATCATGCGCAATACCCAGCGCCTCCAAATAAATTCGCTGCCCTTCATGATGCAAGGTGTCGAAAATAAAACTTGATTTTCCCGAGCCGCTAACTCCTGTGACTACGATGAACTGATGTTTGGGAATCGTTGTTGTAATGTTTTTTAAGTTGTGGAGCTTTGCGTTGTAGACTTCAATTTGCACCAGTTCCCCATTCCTTCCTGCTGTTCTATGTTTATTTTTCCTGTACGTACTGACTGATGCCTCGCAAGCCCAACTCATAAACGTTGGCCTTCAAGCCGATCACATGTCCGATGGCGTTTTCAAAAAAAATCGATTCCGCATGCCAACCGCCTCTTTCAAAAATGTTGGACATATGCACCTCAATATAGGGAATACCGATGGAGGTCAAAGCATCCAGTATGGAGTATCCGGTTTTGGAATAGCCCGCTGGATTCAAGACCACGCCATCAAGGTCGTGTAGGTGCTGCTGAATAAAGTCTATAATTTCACCTTCATGGTTGGATTGAAAAAAGAGGACATCGACTTGCAATTCGGCAGCCAGCTCACGTAGCCTGTCTTCGATTTGCTTCCACGTGACTGTCCCGTAAAATTGTGTTTCCCGCATCCCGATCAGATTCATATTCGGTCCATTAACAATGGCAATCTTCATATCGTTGATCAGTCTCCCGCCAGGCATGTGCCCTAATAAAATTGATTTTTTGACGGTATCCACAAATCTTGCATCACATCAGCTTTTGGGATGGTAACTACCAGACGCTTTACTTCCTGCAAGAGTTGCGTGACAACATCATGGGCAAATTGGTTACTGTCGTATTCCGCTCGGATCGTTAAGCGTTCCTCTCCCGGGTTTACAAAAATACGCAGCGGAAGGTGAAGCTGACCGACACTGTCACCCTGCAAATGCTTTTGCTCCCCAAGTTCGGAAGCCTGGCTCGTCTGAAAAGGAGATTGGGTATAAACCAAGCTTCTTGTATTGATCAGCGTCTGTAAAAAATCAAGCGGAATCTGCGACCAATAGGTGATTTGCTGCAAAGTAATGTGCTCGTAACGTCTGATTTTCACCAGCTTTTTTTGCAATGCCACAAACCACTCTCTGATGTGGTCTGCCTCGTCGTAGATCAACCGGACTGGCAAGCTATTTGTAAACAATCCGACCATTTTGTCCATTTGATCGATTTCCGGTACTCTTCCCGATGTAATCATTCCGATCATCACATCATGCTTTTCCAACAGCCGCGCTTGCGCCAAACCCCAAGCTCCTAGGACTACCGTATTTATCGTTATTTGGTTTTTTCTGGTAAATTCTCTTACAGTATAGACCTCGTCCTGTGCAAGATCAACACTTTTCACAGCACTGACAAAGGTACTCTGACTGCTTGTGGGAGCCTGCACAAGTTGATCCTGATAACGGAACTGTTGTAGCTCCTCTGTCCAAAATTGTTTGGCTTCATGATCATCTTTTGTTTTTTGCCATTTGACATATTCCAGGAACGGAGTTGCCGGCCTATCTGGTTGGCTGATAAGAGATTCGCCTAGATGATAGTTTCCCCATACTTCTTGCAGAATGATATTCATGCTCCATCCATCAAAAAGCGAATTTTGGTAGGACCATACAAATTGATAGGCGGCCTTGCCGTATTGGATGAGATGAAAACGCATTTGCGGAACCGCATCCACGCTAAAGCTCTTTTGTCGTTCCATCGCAATGAATTCCGTCAAAGCAAGCTTTTGGTCCTCCTCGGAAAGCTCCGTCCAATCCAGCACGTCTATCGATACGTCTACATGCCTTTTGACAAATTGAACTGGATGCGAAATCCTTCTCCATATAAAACCTGTTCGCAACAAAGAATGACGGTTGATTACTTTTTGCCATGCCATCTCGAAAAGATCAAGACGAAGCTCTTCTGCGATCGGAAAGGACAGCAAATTGACGGTGCCTTGTCGTGCATGGATAATATTATGGTTTAAGACCAATAGTTGCATGAAGGAAAGCGGATAAACGCTTTCAACTTCTGCTGCCTCTACTACGTTCATCAAAATTTCCTGATCAGCTTTGTCCACATAGTAATACTGAATGCCCGGGACTTCTGTCGGCATCACTTCCGGGGACGAAGGGTTATCGCGTTCCATGCGAATCTGCTTCGCCAATTCCTCCATCGTCGGATAATCAAAGAGCAATTCAGAGGAAATCTCGATTTGGAGTTCTTTGACACGGGATGCAAATTGGATGGCTATCACCGAATCACCACCCAAATCAAAAAAGTCATCTTGGATACCTATCGGGCTTTTCCCTAGTAGCTCCTCCAAAATTTTGCACAACACAGAGGCAATGTCTTCATACTTTTGTTCGCGCGGCTGCTGCTCTTTTCGATAATCAGTTGCGGGTGGTGCCAATTTCACGAGTGAGGGGTCAGAAGAAAAGCTAGCCAATAGGTTTTCCAGTTGTTGCATTTGGAAAGCATTCAGCGTATAAATGGCATCGTCATGCTGGACGAATTGGTCCCCTTGTTTTATCAAAAGCGTGGATGGGGAACGGTGCTTTTCCTGATGAAGCGTATCCACATGGGAATCGAAGGCGCTGTCAATCCAATAGTATTGTTTCTCAAAGGAGTAGGTTGGCAAAGAGAGCCGTCTCGGGTGCTGTGACGTATGGAAATTTTTCCAGTTGACGTTTGTTTTATACAGCCACAACTGCCCTAATGAGTAAAGCATCGTTTTATAGGCGCTTTCGCTATCTTTTTCAGCAAGAAAGGAATGCAGTAACGGTTCTGATTGGAAGTGTTCATGCTCCGCCAGCAATTCACATCGTTTTTTCCCTGGTCCAATTTCTAAAAAGACAGGCTTTCTCATTTTGGCTAACGTGGGCAAGCCTGCGGACAATTTATCAGGGAAGTTGATCAGCTCTCGCCAATATTCGAGGGATGTCGCTTGTTCCTCGGTTATCCACGTGTTGCTTCTATTCGACAGAAACGGGATGGTCGGTTGGCGTAGGACCATGTCTTCGTGAATATCCCCTCGGAAAAATAGCAGCTTCAAAGCGTCTTCCCAAGCAAAGACGTTTGCGAGACACGCACTGACGTATTCTCCTAGCCAATCCCCAGCCATTGCTTTTGGTGCCACTCCCCAATGCCGCCATAATTGACCTAATGCGTATTCAAGAAGGAATAGCGCAATTGTTCCGTGGAGTGGATCATGCTGAATCATTTCCGCTTGATCCCGATTATGATGATCCGGGTACATCTTCTTTTTTATATCCAGATGAAACAGTCGCTCGACCAGTCGAAAGCCTCGTTCCATCGTTTCCCGAAAGAATGGGATTAGTTGATACAAGTCACGAGCCATATTTACATACTCGGTCCCTTGAGCGGAAAATACGAAGACAACCGATTTTTCTTCCTGTTCTTCTTCCTTCTCCGTTAGAACTAGCGGAAGCTCATTCGTATTGGGCCTCTGCACTTGATGATTGCAAAGCACAATCCCGCGAAACTCGAAGTGCTCTCGGCCTGCTTGAAGTGTGTAAGCTACTTGAGATACGTCTACTTCCGGATTTTCTTTGAGATAGGTCAACATATTCTCGTAGTTTCGCTGTCTGGCTTGACTCGTTTTCCCCGAAACCGTAAGTAAATTCCACTCTTTCCTCTCTTCTTGGGACCGAGTCTCTGGAGCTTCTTCGACAATCACATGAGCATTGGTCCCTCCGATCCCAAAAGAACTGACGCCTGCCACTCTTTTCCTGATAACTGCGTTCCATTTCACCGGGCTCTTATTCAACTGAAATGGACTTCTTTCCAATTCGAGCTGCGGATTAGGATTTTGAAGATGAAGCAATGGCGGGATCGTCTCGTGTTTGATAGCGAGAACTGCCTTGATTAAGCCTGCGATGCCGGAAGCAGTGTTCAAATGTCCAATATTCGCTTTGACAGACCCTATATAGCATGGATCGTCCAGGTCTCGATCTTTGAAAACTTCCTTGAGTGCGGCAATCTCTACCCGATCCCCCAACTTCGTCCCCGTGCCATGCGCTTCCACATAACCGATATCGTGGGGGGTCACGCCCGCAACTTCCATCGCTTCGGAAATCACTTGAATTTGCCCTTCAAATCCAGGAGCGGTATATCCCACTTTTCCTGCCCCGTCATTGTTAATCGCTGATCCGCTAATGACTGCGTAGATATGATCCTTGTCTTGAATCGCTTCTTCCAGCCTTTTGAGCACAATCACACCAACGCCATCACCGAATACCGTTCCTTCTGCTTTTTCATCGAAACAGCGGCAGTGTCCATCCGGAGACTCGATGCCTCCCTGCTTGTACAGGTAGCCATGCTTGCTCAGAAACTGAATGGATACGCCTCCTGCCAAAGCCATATCGCACTCCCCGTTCAGCAAGCTTTGGCAGGCCAAGTGCACACTTACCAAAGAAGAAGAGCAAGCAGTCTGAATGGAAAGACTAGGTCCCGTCAAATTCAATTTGTAAGAGACCCGTGTAGTCAAGAAATCCTTATCATTTGCCACTTCGATTTGTCGATGGTCTAAAATGCGGAGCAAGTCAGTACGACTCACTACATGGGTCAAATATTTATTGGCCCCGATCCCAGCGAAAACGCCAACCGCTCCATCGAATTGTGATAGGCTATGCCCAGCATCTTCCATAGCATTCCATGCGTATTCCAGGAACAAGCGTTGCTGAGGATCAATAATTTCGGTTTCTCTAGGTGTATATTGGAAAAAGGCTGCGTCAAACCATTCAATATCTTGTAATCGGCCACTAGCTCGTACATAATCTGGCCTATCGATCAGAGCCGCGTCTACTCCCGACTCCAGCAATTCCTCTTTTGTGAAAAATTGAATCCCTTCCACGCCGTCGATCAAGTTGTTCCAGTATTGCTGAATATTTTCCGCTCGTGGAAATTTTCCGGCCATTCCGATGATGGCAATTTTCGAACTCAGAACATGATCATTTTCCATTCCGATTTTCCTTTCACAAAAGATGATCGTTAGCTTCGCATGGTTCTTAGTCTTTTCCGCAGTTCTGCTCTTTTTTGTCCAGTTTCAACGCTTGATCTGTTTACAGTATTTTCGTTGATGTGATTCGCCAGTTTTTCAATCGTCGTATATTGGAAAAGGTCCACAATCGACATCTCATGTGACAGTTCCGCTTTGATCATCTCTTGTAATTGAACGATTAGTAAAGAATTTCCGCCAATATCAAAGAAGTTTTCATGAATCCCGATTTTTTGGGAACCAAGCAGCTGTCTCCATATCTCCACCAGCTTTTTATCGACTTCATCTCGAGCTTCCGAAGGAGCTGGGCTGACATCCGTATTTTGGCAATACAGCGCCATTGATTTCCAGTCCATCTTGCCGTTCGGGGTCAATAAAAAATGATCCACATGGAAAAATTGTGCGGGAATCATGTATTCAGGCAGTTTCTTTCTCGCGTATTCCTTTAATTGCCCCATCGGTAGAGGCTTCTCAGCCGTATAGTAGCAAACAATTTTGCTCGTTTCGCCGTCTTTTAAGGTCGTCACGGCAATTTGTTGGAGAGCCGCTATGTCCTTGAGTGCAAGCTCGATCTCACCGAGCTCAATTCGATAACCCCTTACTTTTACCAACTGATCTCTTCTGCCAATAAATTCGATGTTGCCATCTGCCAAGTATCTACCCAGATCACCTGTCTTATAGCAAAGTTGGCCGTTGGCTTGCGGGATAAATGCTTGTCTTGTTTTTTCTTCATCCCGGAAGTAGCCCTTTGTCACATTTAGACCAGCTATGTAGATTTCGCCGATCACACCAGGTGGGCAAAGGTTGTCATATGGATCCAAGATGAAGATTTGATTATTGGCGATCGGTTTGCCAATAAGTACGGCACCATATGGAGAGCCCGTTCCTGGCTCCACCTTGTAACTGGAAATCCAGATCGTCGTCTCTGTCGGTCCATACATGTTGTGGATTTCAGCACGCGGAAAAATTTCCTGTACCTGTTTAGCCAATGTAGAGCTCCACGCTTCTCCACCCAGCATCAAGTATCTGAGTTGATGAAAAACAGAAAGATGTTTGTACTGCTCTTTGTTGTATGTCAGAAAAGTGGAAAGCTGCACCATTAAGCTCGGGACAGAATGCCAGATTGAAACCTGGTTGGCCTCCATATATGCGAGTAATCGGTCCATATCCTTCATACTGTCTTGGGAAACGATGCAAAGTCGACCCCCACTCAGTAATGCGCCGAATATTTCAAAGACGGATATATCAAAACTGATGGAAGTGACCAGCATGAAGACATCATCTGTTCTCAATTGGAATTGTTCGATGCCCCAGGCAAGAAAATTATGAACGTTGGAATGGGTAACCAGTACGCCTTTTGGCTTGCCGGTTGAGCCAGAGGTGTACATGATATACATCCAATCAGATTCATGGCTTTCAGTCGGTGGATTTAGGATGGACAGTTCCTGCTCCCAATCAACAAGATAAGTCTGGTTCACAGCACTTCGCTCAATGGTCGTGCTCAGATTGATGATATCAATCTGTTGGTCCAGTTCGATCCGACCTACCTTCTCCATCAAGCTGTTTTCTGACAACAACAGCTTGGCTCCACTGTTTGCGAGAATATAACTGATTCTCTCTTCCGGATAACTCGGGTCGAGTGGCACATAAGCGCCTCCGGCTTTCAAAATCGCCAAGATGCCAACCACTGTCTGGAGGCCTCTGTCCACGAAAATACCAACCGGCACATTGGTACCGACACCTTTGTTCATCAGCAGCCAAGCGAGCTGGTTGGCCTTTTCGTTTAACGTTTTATACGTCATTTGCCGGTCTTCGAATACTAATGCGATGGCATTCGGTGTTTTTTGCGTCTGGACTTCAAATTGCTTGTGAATCGGCAGTTGATCTTGCCAGTCTACTTGACCACCGTGGAAATGGTGTAGCAGCTCGACTTGCTCTGAATCTGTCAGCAAAGTAATCTCTTTAATTGATATTTCAGGTCGTTCCACAACTTGTGCGAGAATATGTAGGAAAAAGTGTGCAAACTGCCGGATCGTGCTTTCAGAATACAAATCCGAATTGTACTCAAACGAAATCTCGATACGTTGATCGGTTTCTTTTGCGAGGCAGCT
>NZ_JABSUZ010000041.1:0-45725 GCF_013284345.1 Brevibacillus sp. MS2.2 | reverse complement strand
TCACCACAGCCAATACACAGCACATAAAAAAGACCCTTGTCCTAAAACAAAGGTCTTCTCCATTAAAAACATTATTCACCTAAATCAACGTTATGGTACACCTGCTGCACATCGTCCAAGTCTTCCAAAGCATCAATCAGCTTTTCGAATTGAGCTTGTACATCTTCTGTCAGCGTTACTTCGTTTTGTGGCAGCATGGTCAGTTCAGCTACGGTAAACTCTGTGACGCCACCATTTTTGAGTGCTTCTTGTACAGCGTGGAACTGTTCGGCATCTGCGTAAACAATGACAGCACCGTCTTCTTCCAAAATGTCACGCACATCAACGTCCGCTTCCATCAAGATTTCCAGCACTTCATCAGAGGATTTGCCTTCCAAACCAAAGACCGCTGTTGGATCAAACATATAAGCAACCGAACCGGATACGCCCATGTTCCCACCGTTTTTGTTGAAAGCGGCACGCACTTCCGGAGCTGTGCGGTTTACATTGTTGGTCAGTGCATCCACGATGATCATGGAACCATTTGGCCCGAAGCCTTCATAGCGCAGATCGCTAAAGGTTTCATCAGAACCGCCCTTTGCTTTATCAATCGCGCGGTCGATAATCGCTTTCGGTACGCTGTACGTTTTAGCACGCTCCAGGACGACCTTCAGAGCACGGTTGGACTCTGGGTCCGGCTCGCCTTGCTTTGCCGCCACGTAAATTTCCTTCCCGAACTTCGCATAAATACGACTGGTGCTCGCGTCTTTAGAAGCTTTCTTCTCTTTAATATTGTTCCACTTACGACCCATAATCCCACTCTCTTTCAATATGACAGATTAAATATGAATACTCCGGATTCCTTTTACACACTAGCCTATTATACCTCAATCTGATGAAAGATGTTAAGCAGTGGAAGAATTTAAAAGCACAGCCCCTGATAAGGAGAGCTGTGCTTTGCTTTTACGAACCTTATTTCTTGGTCAATCCTTCGTAAATCGTTTTGATATTCCATTCCATCATTTTGATGTACGTATCGCCATCTTCTCCCGGCTTTCCGAGAGAGTCCGTAAATACTTTCCCGACAATTGGTACACCCGTTTCGTTCGATACCATCTCCATGCTGCGCGGATCGATACTCGTCTCTACGAACAGAGCCGGGATTTTTTTCGCACGGATCGTATCGACCACCTGCGTGACCTGCTCTGGTGTTCCTTGGTTCTCCGAGTTGATTTCCCAAATGTACGCCGCTTCAAAATCGTACGCTTCGCTGAAATATTTGAACGCTCCCTCGCTCGTCACAAGCAAACGCTGTTCTTTCGGAATCTGGTTGTATTGCTTAACCGCTTCCTCGTGCAGAGCAGTTAGCTGTTCGATATACTTCTTGGCGTTTTGCTCATACGTATCCTTGTGCGCTGGGTCCAGCTTGATCAGGGCATTTTTTGCGTTCTCCGCATACTTGATCCCATTACGTACATCCAACCAAGCGTGCGGATCTTCTTCGCTCTCTTTGCCTTTGGTGGTCAAGTGCTTGGCCGCTACACCCTCACTGAGTCGGAATACAGGTGCATCCGGACCTGATTTGCCTGCTGTGGTCATCAGTTTATCGAACCAGGAGTTACCTGCTTCCAAATTCAGTCCGTTGTAGAAAACCGCGTCTGCATCCGTCGTTTTTTGCACGTCAGCAGGCAGTGGATCATATTCATGGGGATTGGAGCCAATCGGAGCAAGGCTGTGAATTTCCACCCGATCTCCCCCAACGTTTTTTACGATGTCATACAAGATGGAATACGTCGTGACCACTTGCAGCTTCTCGCTATTGTCTTGTTTTGCAGGTGCGGGCTCGTTCGCACTTTGCGGAGCACCACACGCCGCCATTAATATGGTTGAGACTAGAAAAACAAAAAACAGATTCCACTTCTTCATGACGATATTCTCCTTTACTTTGAGAGCTCGACCCGTTTTTGCCGAGCTCGGATTGATTTCCATACCACCCCGTGTTTTCGGGAGAAGAGAAAGGCCAGGAAGAAGAACACAGTTGCAACCACGACAATCGTGGCACCAGAGGCCAAATTATAAGTAAAGCTAAAATAAAGACCGATAACTGAAGACAGCATCCCAAAACCGCCAGCCAAAAAGATCATGGTCGACAAGCGGTCCGTCAAAAGATAAGCGGTAGCAGCCGGCGTAATCAGCATGGCAACAACCAATACGATTCCTACGGTTTGCAAGGAAGCAACAGTTACCATCGTCAGCAATGTCATCAGCAAGTAGTGAATGAGGTTGTTACGCAAACCGTAAGCAGCCGCAATGGTCGGATCAAACGAAGTCAGTAACAGTTCTTTGAAAAAAGCGTAGACTGTCACGATGACGATGACCCCGATGCCAACGGTCACCCACATGTCTGACGAACGCACAGCCAATACATTCCCGAACAAAATGTGATATAGATCGGTACTGCTTTTCAGCATCGTAACCATGATGATCCCGATCGCAAAGGCCGATGTGAACAAAATTCCAATCGCCGTGTCGTTCTTGATGCGGCTATTTTGGCTCACGTAGCCAATTCCAACAGCGGTGAGTACACCCGTTAAAACAGCGCCCACGAAGAAATTGATCCCAAAAGCATAGGAGAGGGCCACCCCAGGCAAAACAGCATGTGAGATGGCATCCCCCATCAAGGACATTCCCCGCAAGATGATAAAGCTTCCTATGACGCCACAGATTAACCCAACCACTACAGATGTAAACAATGCTTTTTGCAAAAACTCATACTGTCCAATTGCCATCAAGAAATCCATTATGCAAGCACCTCGGTCTTTTCGAGAAATGGTAGCTGATAGGAATATGCTCTCGACATGACTTCTCGATTCAGCACTTCATCGACCGTACCGAACTTGATCAATTCTTTGTTCATTAGAAGAAGCTGATCAAAATACGCGTATGCTTTGGACAAGTCATGATGGACGACGACAATCGTTTTGTCCTGAAATTGCAGCTCTTTCAAAATACGAATGATGGTGTCCTCGCTCGCCACATCAATCCCCACAAATGGCTCGTCCAGAAGTAGCAGCTCCGGTTTTTGCGCAAGTGCCCTTGCCAGGAAGACACGCTGTTGCTGCCCGCCGGAGAGCTCCCCAATCTGCCTGTCGCGGAAATCCTCCAGCCCCACTTTTCTTAGGCATTCCAGCGCCCACGCTTTTTCCTTTTTTTTCGGAAGCTTGAACAGTCCGACACTTGGGTACGTCCCGATCAGCACTGTATCCATGACCGTGATCGGAAACGTCCAATCAATCATGCTCCGCTGTGGTACATAGGCGATTTTCTTCCGGAATTCATTTGTCTCTTTCCCAAAAATCCGCACGTTCCCCTTATCTCTCGGAATGAGGTCCAAGAGCGCTTTGATCAGGGTTGACTTCCCTGCCCCGTTTGGACCGATGATCCCAACCATGCTCCCTAGCTCAACATCAAACGAAACATCCCGAACAACTTCGTTCCCAAAGTAAGAGACATGCAGGTCCCTTACAGCGATAGCAGAATCCATGATTTTTTCCCTCCAAATAATAGCCCGTTATATGATCCCGCCCAAAAACCGATGGTGAAACGGGTAATTCCTCCATGCCCATATGCCCACACACAACAATGTAGTCTTGTACCAATAATATTCACCCGAACAAACTAATATGCATTCGTATAAAAAAGTTGCCTTAATGCAAAATTAAATGATTTCCATTACCATGTCAATATATTCTTTTTTCTGAAATACAAAAAAAGTGCAGCTCCTTGTTCAAAAGAGCCAACACTTCCAAAATGTCCCTATTTCGTTCATAATTAAAAGCTTTTTTTCTATAAAAATAAATAAACATATGTGAAACAACTATAGTTATGTTAATATGAACATTATCTGTTTGATAAAAATCTAAAAATTAAAAACTAACTAAAAATAGAAAGAGGTGGATCGTATGCAGGATCAAAAATTGGAGAGAGGTCTAAAAAACAGACACGTACAACTCATCGCGATCGGTGGAGCAATCGGAACAGGATTATTTTTGGGCGCAGGAAAATCGATTCATTTGGCCGGCCCATCCATCTTATTTGCTTACTTGATTACGGGCATCATCTGCTTTTTAATCATGCGCTCACTCGGGGAGCTCCTCTTGAGCAATTTGAATTACCATTCTTTTGTGGATTTCGTCAAAGATTATCTGGGGAATATGGCCGCATTTGTCACGGGTTGGACTTACTGGTTTTGCTGGATTTCGATCGCCATGGCTGACCTTACAGCCGTTGGTCTGTATACGCAATACTGGTTTCCGGAAATACCGCAGTGGATGCCAGGCTTAATTGCCCTCGTGATTTTGTTAATCATGAACCTGGCTACGGTGAAGCTTTTTGGAGAAATGGAATTTTGGTTCGCGCTCGTAAAGGTCATCGCGATTCTCGCCCTGATTTTTGTCGGTATCTTCATGATCATCAAGGGCTTTTCTACGAATGCAGGTGCATCTAGCTTCACGAATCTCTGGAGTCATGGCGGTATGTTCCCGAACGGCTTTAATGGGTTCCTTCTTTCCTTCCAGATGGTCGTATTCGCATTTGTTGGGATCGAGCTCGTCGGGCTGACAGCCGGTGAAACAGAAGACCCAAAACGAGTCATTCCAAAAGCGATTAACCAAATCCCGATTCGGATTTTGATTTTCTACGTTGGCGCACTCATCGTCATCATGAGCATTTATCCTTGGAACGCGATCAACCCGTTGGAGAGTCCATTCGTGCAGGTCTTCGCAGCGATTGGCATTGCAGCCGCTGCCGGTATCGTCAACTTCGTGGTACTGACATCCGCCGCTTCCGCATGTAATAGCGCCATTTTCAGTACAAGCCGGATGGTTTACTCGCTTGCCAAAGAAAAGAATGCACCTGTGCCCCTTACGAAACTGACTACCAACAAGGTCCCGGCAAATGCACTATTCTTTTCGACGGTTGTCATCCTGATCGCAGTCGTATTGAACTACGTCATGCCTGAGGGCGTATTTACACTGATCACTAGCGTTTCGACCGTTTGCTTTATCTTTATTTGGGGAATCACCGTCATCTGTCATTTGAAATATCGCAAAACGAGACCAGATTTAGCAAAAGCGAATTCGTTTAAAATGCCGCTCTATCCTTTTGCCAACTACCTGATCCTGGCATTCCTTGCCTTCATTCTGGTCGTACTGGCTCTAGCGGAAGATACACGAGTCGCCTTGTTCATCACACCTGTGTGGTTTATTTTACTCGTTGCGATTTACAAACTGCGGAAAACGAAGACAAATGAAATAGAAGTAGCAGAACACTAAGCAGCGCCTCCTGTTTTCACATTCAAAATCAGTGAAAATGGGAGGTGCTTTATTTTGGTATATCCTCACGCTGCTCCCCTTCAAATACCCCTTCGATCAAAATACCCTTCTTGCACTTTAGGGAGTACATAAACGGAATGCCCCATCCAAAGCCCCGATTGAAACCCCAGCTCCCACGCACAGCTTTAGGTAGGACGATATTTTTATGTATGTGACTTTTACTCTTGTCATCCACTGCACCTTCTTTTTCAATTTTTTCAAAAGAAAACTAGCTTCCTTCCACTTCGATGTGTACGATATGTTAAAAACCAAATCCAGCATGAGGTGATAGTAAACATGACACAGCAGCATTCGTCCTTTGCAAGACCTCCACTCGCAGATTGCATTCCTGATCTCGTTGCCTTTTCCAGAGGGGAGAAAAAAGCGACCCTCTTCATTCATAACGGCACGCTCGTCAATGTTCTCTCCGGTGAAATCTTGCCGAATATGTCCGTGGCTGTCGTTGGCACCCGTATCGCTTATGTCGGTCCTTTTGTGGAAGGGATGACGGATGAATCCACCAGAATCATCGATGCAAAAGGAAAGTATATGGCACCAGGACTGTTGGACGGGCACTGTCATATCGAAAGCAGCATGCTGTCCGTGACGCAGTTCGCCGATGCGGTACTGCCGCTCGGAACGACAGGTGGCTTTTTCGATGCGCATGAGATCTCGAATGTTCTCGGTCTACCCGGTTTGCGCATCATGCTGGATGAGGCAAGGCAGACACCGATGGCTGCTTACATGCAGGTCGCTTCATGCGTCCCTTCAACGGATGCTTCTTTTGAAACGGCTGGTGCAGAATTCGGACCAGCAGAGGTCGCGGAAGCATTGAGCTGGGGACCAGATATGATCGCACTCGGAGAAGTCATGAATTTCCCTGGTGTCGTGTACGGAGATCCGAAAATGATTGGAGAAATACAAGCGACACTGCGGGCAGGAAAAGTAGTGGATGGTCACTATACGTGGCCGTCAAGTGACCCGCGTCTGGCTGCTTATGCCGCTGCGGGTGTAACCGGCTGCCATGAGTGTGTGACCAGCGAAGATGTCGCACAGCGCGTACGCCTCGGCATGTATGCCAAAATGCGCCGCGGCTCTGCCTGGCACGATGTTGCAGCAACGATCAAAGCACACACCGAACAGGGCATTGACTCCCGCCGGATGATGCTCGTGTCCGATGACCGCATCTGTGATTCGTTGAAAGAAGAAGGACATATGAACTTCATCGTCAGACACGCGATCTCGCAAGGGGTGAAGCCCGTTACTGCCTTCCAGATGGCGACCATCAATACAGCAGAACGATTCGGTGTCGCACGAGATGTAGGCTCAATCGCACCGGGTATTATCGCCGATATCATTTTGCTCGACGGGAATCTGGCCGATGTAAATGTCGTGACGACGATCGCACGCGGTGAAGTAGTGGCGGAAAACGGTGAAATGACGCTGGAGCTTCCTCCGTTCCCGTACCCTGCGTTTGCTGTCAACTCTGTGAAAATCAAGGCTGAGCTCACTCCATCTGACTTCATCATCAAGACCCCTGTTCCGTCTGGGACGATCAAGACGCGCGTCGCAGTTGTCCGGGAAAATCACGTTGAGACGGACGAAGTGTTTGTCGATGTGGCTGTCGCAAATGGCGAGCTACAGATTACGCCCGAGAGCACCTTGTGCAAAATGGCTGTTTTCGAACGCCATGGGAAAACAGGTGGCTCTGGCATTGGGATTGTCAGTAATGTCGGATTTAACCAGCCAGCAGCGATTGCCATGACAGTCGCCCATGACTGCCATAACGTGCTTGTCATCGGAAACGACGATGAGCGGATGGCACAAGCAGCCAATGCTGTGATCAGCATGCAAGGCGGTATCGCTGTCGTGACTGGAGATGGCGAAATTGTGGAGCTTCCGCTGCGTTTAGCTGGACTGATGTCGACCGAGCCTTATGAAACAGTTGTGCAGCAATCCATGGAGATTAGCCAAGCCTTGGTGAAGGCGGGCTGCACGATGAACTACGCCTTTATGACGTTGTCCTTGCTTGCTCTGGTCGTCATTCCGACCTTGCATATATCGGATACGGGCTTGATTCGCATTTCAGATGCAGGATTTGAGCGAGTATCACTGTTTGTGGAATAACGATGACATCCCCTCTTTTGCGAATGTGCAGGAGAGGGTTTTCTCTTTTGGCTATCTCATTCTTCGACCAACTGAACCACTTTGCATAATTGATAGAAATAGAAAACCCCACGCGTTTGTACGAGATTCATCTGATCCAGATAGCGCAACGTTTCCAAAGCAATGTTTCGCGCCTCTCTCACATCCTCCTCATTCATGTTCGCGATGGCATCCTTTAGCTCCACAACCGATAAGGAATAGACAGCAGGTCGCAGCGTACGAAGCAGCATGATTTTGCGGATTTGCGAGCGATTGAAGAGACGGTAGCCATTTTTCTCATCGCGGGAAGTCGTAATGAGTCCAACCTTTTCCCAGTGGCGGATGGTTGAGCTGGGCAGAGAAGTCATGGTTGCTACCTCTCCAATCGTCATCCATTCGTTGCTTCCAGCTTCCTCACCCTTCCCTGCTTGGCTGTCTTCAAGCATTGCCACGTTTCGCTCGGCTAACTGCTTGTCCCGTTGCAAATGAGCCTGTACCTCATTCACACGCCACATAGCAGCCTGCAACTGTCTATCCTGGATCAGCCGCACCACCTGCGCCGTCACTTCCATCCCAAAGCCAGGAGACATGGCTTGAATACATGTAAAATAAGCGACGTGTTCCTCCGTATACTTCCTGTAGCCGCTCTCTGACCGCTCCACAGGCGGAACCAGTCCATGCGCTTCATAATTGCGCAAGGCACTTGTGCTCAGCTTTAGCTTACGTGCAATATCAATGGGACGCATGGCAGCTAGCCTCCTTCCTCATTTTTTTCTATAAAGATTAAAGCTTAGTTATAAAGTTACTTCAATCCGAATCTGCTTTATTCCTTTTCTTTTGGATAAACCTTTTAATTAGCACCAATGTTGTAAGATGAATGTGACAAGTGGAAGGAGGCGCATTACCCCATGCACAAAGCTGAATTCGAACGGCAACTGACAACGCTCATTCAAAAGGGCTATCCTGAAATGGCGGGCATGACAGCAGATGAGTTTGGGAAAAATCTGGCCCCGCTGCAACTACTGGCAGAAGCTCTCCCCATACGAGAAGACGACCAGCAAGAGGGCCTCGTCCCCTTTGTTCTCGTTGTGAAAGGTGATTGGTTCGACGGAGAAAAAGCGATGCAAGCAATCGAGCGGAAAAAGAAAGCTGGCTTCAGTGTCATGGATGCAGAAGAAATCCGGCGATTTACACCTATCGAGGGCATCGAGATTCCTACAGGAATGGCTTACTTGATGACCGGAATTGATACAGGAAAAGAGACGCTGAACGTCACACCGAATGACGCTATGCCCATCCTCTTGGAGCAACAGCGTTCCCCACTCACACTGGAGGAAGGGATTGCCCTGATCACTCACTTCCCGGATCGGGTAAAGAAAAATAACGGCTTTTCACTGCTCGGCTCCCGTTGTGGCGACCGACGCGTAACGGCCATGTGGATCAGCGAAAATAAACCAAAGCTAGGCTGGTGCTGGGCCGGCAATCCACATACGTGGCTCGGTTCGGCTTCTTGCCAAG
Organism: Brevibacillus sp. MS2.2; assembly: GCF_013284345.1. NCBI lineage: Bacteria > Bacillati > Bacillota > Bacilli > Caryophanales > Paenibacillaceae > Brevibacillus > Brevibacillus sp. MS2.2. The sequence goes on along the minus strand of NZ_JABSUZ010000041.1, from coordinate 36,711 downwards.
CTCGTTTGGACGAAAAAAAACCTTGAAGCATTTTCAAGGTTTTTTCTTTCTTATTCTTTTTCATTCAAATGAACGCCATTTATTTTCAAATGAGCGCGAAACATTTCCAGCATCGAAGGCATCGCCTCTTTTTCTGGCCATGAATCCGTCTTCCACAGGCCTGCTTGTTTAAATGCGCGCGGGCAATGGAGGAAGCACTCCTCTACCTTCACGATCACGCCTATGCCGCTTGTTTTGCCCTTCCATTCTTGCGCGGCGAGTAGCTCTGTATCTTTTGTAATCCGGGCTGATCCGTTAATTCTCAACACTTCTTCCAGACCAGGAATCAGGAAAATCATACCCACCTGCGGATTTGCGATGATATTCAGTAAAGAGTCGACCCGTCTGTTCCCCATTCGCTCTGGAAAAATAATATGGTGTTCATCCAGCACTTTAACGAAGCCCTGCTCGTCGCCTCGAGGGGAAACGTCACATCTGCCTGAAGAATCTGCTGTAGACAAGAAAAACAACGGCGACATGGACACGTAATGGATCACATGCGACTCTACCTGCGCGATGCTTTTTTTCACAACCGCCTCGTGCGGTTCTCCTACAAGGCTTTTCAGCTCTTCTGCACTGGTGATGAGATCTTTTACTTCCAACGGATTCCACATAGGTTCTACTCTCCTCTCTTTATGTATATCCTTGCGTTCCATCATAAATCCCTTGTAATGGGAAAATCAATACGAGAAAAAGAGGATGCTGGAATCGCATCCCCTGTTTTGCCTTACACCATAACTTTGCAAATGTCGTTCGTAAACTCTACCGGGTCTTGAATCGGCAAGCCTTCGATCAAGAGAGCCTGATTGTACAGGAGGGCGGTATACAGATTGACCTTTTCCTTGTCTGTGTCAAAGGCACCTTTCAATGACTGGAAGACCGCATGGTTCACATTGATCTCCAGTACCTTGTCCGCCTTCACATTCGGATTGTTCGGCATCGCATTCAAGATTTTTTCCATTTCAATCGTCACTTCACCCTCTGTCGACAAGCAGACAGGGTGTGACTTCAAACGCTTGGAAGCTTTTACAGCTTTAACTTTTCCTTCGAGCATCGATGCCATATAGTCGAACAGCTCTTTGTTGTTCTCGTTTTCGGCTTCGGCTGCTTTTTCTTCTTCGCCCGGTTCGATTCCCAAATCGCCGCTCGATACCGATTTGAATTCTTTTTCCTTGTAGTTCATCATCATTTTGATCGCGAACTCATCGACGTCATCTGTAAAGTACAGGATTTCGTAGCCTTTTTCGGATACGAGCTCTGTTTGCGGCAGCTTTTCGATTCGTTCGATCGACTCGCCGGATGCATAGTAGATGTACTTTTGATCTTCTGGCATTCTCTCAACATACTCTTCTAGCGTCACCAGCTTTTTCTCTTTGGAAGAGTAGAACATCAACAGGTCTTGCAGCGTTTCTTTATGCGTTCCGTAGTCGCTGTACATGCCGTATTTTAGCTGTCTGCCAAATGAATTGTAGAACAGCTCGTATTTTTCCCGCTCTGTTTTCAGCAAGCTTTGCAACTGGCTTTTGATTTTGCTCGTGATGTTTTTCGCAATCAGCTTCAATTGACGGTCATGCTGGAGCATCTCACGGGAAATGTTGAGCGACAGGCTCTCGGAGTCAACCATCCCTTTGACAAAGCTGAAGTAGTCTGGAAGCAGGTCCGCGCATTTGTTCATGATCAGTACACCGTTGGCATACAGCTCCAGACCTTTTTCGTACTCCTTCGAGTAATAATCAAATGGCATGCTCTCCGGGATGTACAAAATCGCCTGATAAACAACGGCTCCATCTGCACTGATGTGAATGTGCGCCAGCGGCTTGTCGAAGCCATAATGCTTGCTCGCATAAAACTGCTCGTAATCCTCAGTCGTCAGCTCGCTTTTATTTTTTCGCCAAATCGGAACCATGCTGTTCACGATTTGTTCTTCCGTCACTTGTTCATACTCGTTTTCGCTGCCCTCTTTTGGCTTATGCTGCGTAACGTCCATTTTGATCGGGTAACGAATAAAGTCAGAGTACTTTTTGATAATCGCTTTTAAACGGTACTCTTCCAAAAACTCGTCGTAGTTCTCTTCTTCTGTATTCTCCTTGATTTCGAGAATGATTTCGGTCCCGACGGAATCTTTGTGAAAAGGCTCGATCGTGTAGCCATCCGCACCGCTGGACTCCCATTTGTACCCAGTGTCGCTGCCCAGTGCCTTACTGATGACCGTAACCTTGTCGGCAACCATGAAAGCCGAGTAGAAGCCTACGCCGAATTGACCGATGATGTTGTAGCCATCCTTCGCGTCGTTTTCTTTTTTGAACGCCAACGAACCGCTCTTCGCAATGACGCCCAGATTATTTTCCAACTCATCCTGCGTCATGCCGATCCCGGTATCTGTCAGGGTCAAAGTTCTGGTATCTTTGTTAACCGCTATTTTGATAAAATAGTTCTCTTTATCAAACACCAATTGATCATCGACGAGCGATTTGTAGTACATTTTGTCAATCGCGTCACTGGAATTGGAGATCAACTCGCGCAAAAAGATTTCCTTTTGTGTGTAAATAGAATGGATCATCATTTCCAACAGACGTGTAGATTCTGCTTGAAACTGCTTTTTTTCCATGAAATACCCACCCTTCCGGACTTCTTATGTATTCCTTCTTCAATATTAGCACTCTCACCTCACGAGTGCTATTTACTATTTTTATAACAGTCTTAGATTTTTCTGTCAATATGATCTAGCTAGAAAGAAAACTCTCCAACGTGAAGGTTTTCGAAAGACTGCGCCTAATTGGCTTAAGGGAGCGTATTGCAATAGATTAAGAGCAACTTTATGATGATAAAAAACAGAGGTGGCATTTCATGTATTTCATACCATTTACTGATGAGCTAATCTCAGAGGCTGGGCAACTATTGTCCAAGCGACATAGACAAGATCGAGAAATCCTTTCCGTATTACCAAGTGAATGTGAAGATGAAAATTATGCAACGAATGCTGTTAAAATGATATGGTCAAAACCAAACAGTAGCGGAGTCGCCGCAATTGAAGATGGTAAATTAATCGGGTACCTAATTGGACAAAAGATTGAAAATCCTCTTCGGGGTCGACATGTCTGGATGAATTTGGAGGGTCACGCAATCTCTCGCAATACCTCCTTTGAATTATATAGAGATCTTTATTCAGAGGCTTCTCAGCTATGGGTAGATGAGGGGTATTTCAGTCATTTTGCGCTAATCCCAGCCAGTCAACCGGAATTACTTCATTCTTGGTTCCGTTTAGGATTTGGCTTTGAACAAACACATGCATTACTCTCTTTACTTGATCGGGAATTTCCCCTTCCCTTGAGCATTCCAGATGTTGAAATTCGCTTGGCATCCCCAGAAGACCGTAGTTTGGTAGAGGATATTGCAAATATTATTAGAACTCATCAAAATAAGGCACCTGTTTTTGGTTATTCTTTAGGTGATGACCCTCAGGAATTACGTAAAGGCTATGCAGGTCTCCTTGATGATCATGATGTCGATTTCTGGATCGCCTTAAAAGATGGAAAAATTGTTTCTTTCCAAGGATACTTCCCCTTAGATAAAAGTGATCATAATTTGAATGTGCCGGATCGTTGTGTTGAATTAGGGGTTGCTGGTACTCTAGATCAATATCGCGGGCAAGGTATCAATTATGCGCTTACACTACATGGACTTGCCCATGCGAAGAAAAAAGGATATGTCTACTGCATGACAGATTGGAGAGAAACGAATTTACAATCTTCACGTTATTGGCCTCGTCAAGGCTTCCTTCCTGTTTCTTACAGAGTTTCTCGCCTTATTGATAGCAGAATAGCCTCGGTGAAAGAGTAGTTCCAAATCCCCGTTTCACGAATCCGTCTAGTTTTTATAAATTTCCTTTTAAGCTGATCTACATTGGATCAGCCTGTTTACTTTAAGAAATGACACTTAATGTCCGGTGTCGGTTACCTTATATTACCGAGCTTCCCAACGCTTCACCTATTATCAGATGAAACAGGTATTCATTACAGGAGCAGCTAGGCGATTGGCACAGTTTTGTGAACCCGTTTACGTGATGAATTCCGCTTGCGTCTAACCGACATCAATTCGATTCAAGACTTACAGCCTGAAGAGGAATTTATCTGCGGAGTGAGACCATTGACTCTTCTGTCATGCATCGTCCCGATACGCTGTTTGGCGTAAGTAAAGTATTTGGCGAAAATCTAGCGCGACTTTACTTTGACAAACACGGCTGTCATTAGAAGCCTAAATGCACGTCAAAGCTGAAGAAGAAACCCTCGGGTCAATCGCCCAAGGGTCTCCTTTGCTTGCTACTTTTTATTTCACCGGAATATAGCCCGTTTTTTCTACTAATTCTTGTCCCTGTGGAGACAAAATCCATTCGATCAGTTTCTCTGCATTCGGATTGTCCGTCCCAGCTGTCACTGCATAAAACTCGGCCGCAAACGGATACGCTCTGCTTTTTATCGTTTCCTTATTAGGCGTTACCCCATCAATTGCAAGTAGACGAATGTTTCCGTTTCGCACCATCTCCGTGGCATAAAACAAGAACGAGTAACCGATGGCATTCGAATAATTTTTGTAGTTGGCTGTTTGCTCGATGATTCCACCCATTCCTGTTACCACGTCTTCTTGCGGCGCAGTCATAAGCTCTTTATCTCCCATGATCTTCTGGAGCATCGTCTGACTTCCGCTATTTTCAGGACGCTGAAAGGCCCGAATAAACTCATACCCGCCCCCGACTTCATCCCAGGAAATGATGTCTCCCGCATAGATACCCCGAATCTGCTCGGTAGTGAGACCCTGAACAGAATTCTCTGCATGGACAAAAAAGACAAAGGCTTCCCTTCCGATTGGTGTCAGTTTCAGCTCTACGCCTTTTTCTTTTGCTGCTAAAAGCTGTTCCTCAGAAGGACCTGCTGCAAAGATGACATCGACTTTTCCATCCAGTAAGTTTTCGTACGCATTTGGCGTCTTACTTACCATGACTTCGCTGTCGTAAAGGTCGTAATCTTTCTCGGGATAAACAGCCTGCACAAAGGAAGCGTACAGCGGATATAAAGCCGTCGCCCCATCTATTTTGGGCAAATCAGACTGTAACGACAGTGTCGCTGGTTGATCAAGTTTATGAACCTTGGAGTCTGAACTGAATGGTTTATACTGTTCCAGATCGACCTCCGCCTCACTGACCACAGGAATGCTGTTATGGTAATAGCTGCTGATCTCATATCCTGCAACGGGCAGCGTACAAAAGAGAAAATAAACAAAGAGGGCTCGGTTCCATAGCCGACTCTTTTGTGGGGCGAACATTTGTCCGATGATGTACATGATAAAAACAACTGTTGTGACAGCGACAAGAAGGGAATAAACCCTTCCCTCTGCGTTCAGGGCAGTCATCACCACCGCCACGACTCCGATCACAGTGATAATCGCACCCAAAACGATACAGCCGAAGATTTTCCCTACCAATTCTTTATTCATTCCTTCTCCTCCCAATTCTCCTATCGTTATTATAAATGATTGGAAGAGATTAGGAAGGAGAAGCATACCAAACGAGCCAATTCACTCGACACCTAACCATTCCTTGTAAGTTGTTGCCCAATTTTGCAAGTCATTGATGAACAGACTGGCGTGATAGCCATCACAAACCGCATGATGGACTTGTAAAGAAACAGGCAATAACGTTTTGCCTTCTTGCTCGAAATACTTTCCACTTGTAATGATTGGAAGCAAATACCGCCCATTTCCCGAGATATTCAGATTAAACCCACTGAAGCTAACCCAGGGAATACACGAGACAGGGAACGTATAAGGCGGTTCCAGTTCTTTCGCCACAAGACCTTTGTTGTCCCCGTACTGTTTCATGTCCGCTACGTAATTTTGATAAAACATAGGGAACTCGTCAGCGAATTCCGTCCACATCGTAGAAAAAGTTTGATCGTCCTGGTGAAAAAAAGTATAGCTGGGTATCATCCTCTCCCAAAAGCCCAACTCGCCATCCGCATGAAAGGAAGTTCGAAATTCACGATGCGCATTGACAACGTTTGTCACCATATACAGAAAAGCCGGATACAGCTTCATCCCCTTTTGCCGTAGAGCGGGGAGCAATTCCGTTATATCTATATCGGCAGTCATACTGAAGGTGCAATTCACTCGGTTCAGATAATGCTCGAAATAAGGCTTTCTGCTCCAATTATTTAGATCGATTCGCTGAAATTTCATTGGGTATCCCTCCTAAAATCGAAAACATGATGATTTTAGGAGGTGATTTTGCGTGTCCTTTTCATAACACCATCCCCTTCTCCAATCCTGCCTTACCCCTCCAGCATACCATTTGCATCTCTTCCTGACATCAGCCTGCAAGCCAGTCAGTTCAGCGATATCCCGGATGGACATTGGGCCTATCAACCATTGATGGAAATGTACGATGGAGACTCTTATGGGGTTGTACAAGAGAAAGAGGATATATTATTCATCTATCCAAAAAAAGATAACACGTTGGGAAGTGAGGTGGAGTCCTCCTATTTGGAAGGCTCCTTTTTCCGCCATTTCTTCTTTACTCCATCTGCATCGCACCCAGCCTTGTACCACCTGACGCACCAATAGATGATAAAAACGACCGTCGTGACAGCCACAAGAAGAGTACCGCTCATTCAAGAGGCAAAGTGATTTTAAATAGAGTCGTAAACTGTTGATCCCTCTCCAAATGAATGGTCCCCTGATGTAACGTTATAATTTTTTTACAAATGGCTAGACCGAGTCCGGTGCTATCTTTCACAGGATTATTCCCTTTTATGAACTCTTCAAAAATGTGTTCCCTAACATTCTCTTGAACACCTGTACCGTTATCACCCAACCACAGAACAACGCCGGTCTCTATTTTCTCGCATGAAACGAATAGCTGCGTTCCCGGCGGATTATGTTTTAGCGAGTTACCGATCAAATTCGTAATAACGCGGTTCATATGCATTTTGTCGAACATGACAAACAGCGGCTCCTCTGGAATTTTCACTTCCAACTGAAATCCCCTATCTTCTATTTCCGGATAAAATTCCGCAACAAGCTGCATAAACCACTTACTAATATTCACCTTTTCTTGATCCAGTCTCACGTGCTGGTCTTCCAGCTTTGCCAGTTCGAACAAATTTTGAATCAAATGGGCCATATAAGACGATTTGTCGTTAATATATTGAACATACTGACGCCTTTGCTCTTCTTCTAGCTCCGGCCTATCCAGCAACAACTGAGAATACCCGAATACAGAGGTAATCGGTGTTTTCAGATCATGAGACAAATGCAACAGCATGTTTCTTTTGTTGTTCGCTACCGCTTCTATCTCTGCAGAGGTCTGCTGTAGTCGTTCTGCCATTCCGTTAAATGCTTCTCGGATTTCTGCAAATTCCATTTCAGCCGAAAATGTAAGCCTCTTCTGATAATTGAAGCCTTCCATCTCTTTAATGCCCTCTACAATTTGCCGGAGAGGCTTCTTCATCTGCAAGACAGAGTACCGGGTGTAGAAATAAAGGGCGATGAACAACAGAACGACAAACAACGCTATTAAAATTCCAAGCGCCAATGATATATTTTCCAACCGCTCAGGAATTTTCCATAACAGAACATAGTTTTCACCCTCTGGCCCTTGCGCTCGATAGGCATGGTAGAAAATTGAATCATCATTTCGCAGCATGTCCACTTTAGCGTACAGCATTCCATCGCTATATGTCATGATATTGTCTTCCTTGTTGCCTTTTACATAGATGACTGCCCCCGATTCATCCACGATCTCGAACCAGCCGCCGTACTCGTCTAACAACCGACCATCAATCTTTTCAAAAGGGTACTGGTATATTTTACTGCCGTCCACTCGGGTCAAATCAGGCGATTTATCAAAATAGTTCTCCATCAACAGGTCTGTCCCCAAAAGAGCAATCATAATCGTGCATAAGAACAAACCGCTTATCACAACATAGTGCCGAAAAAACAGTTGTTTTAACGGCCGCTTGTCGGGGATGCTCTCATTTTTTTTCAAAACGGTAGCCTAACCCCCTGATCGTAATAAGATAAACTGGCTTTCTTGGGTTATCCTCAATCTTCTCCCTGAGTTTGCTGATATAGACCATGATGAGGTTTTCATCCCCTATGTATTCCTGCCCCCAAACATGCTCGTAAATGGATGCTTTTGTAAAAACTCTCCCCGCATGCTTCATCAGTAAAGACAAAATCTTGAACTCATACGATGTCACTTCTTTCTGCTGTCCATTTTTGTACAGCTTACAGCTCACCAAATCGAGCATGACATCGCCAATTTGTATGATTTCATGGCTCTGCTTTTCACCTTTAGAAAATACATCCATTCTTCTGAATAACGCTTGAACTCTGCTGACGACTTCTATGGGATTAAAAGGCTTCCCCACATAGTCGTCAGCGCCAAGCTGCAGTCCAATAATTTTATCCATATCGTCCGATTTCGCGGACAGGAACAAAAACGGAACTTCGGAAATATGTCGCATCTTTTTTAATAACTCGTATCCATCCATCATCGGCATCATAATATCAGCAATAACCAGATCGATTTGCACGTTTGAGAATACAGCCAGCGCATCAACCCCATTACCTGCTTCATAAGTAGCAAACCCGTAATTTTTCAAATAAATACTGAGTAGTTCACGAATTTGTGCTTCATCGTCGATGATCAGTATCGTTTTGATTGTATTTCCCTCCATCGCCTCATGTCGCAACGAAGCACAAACAAGAAGTCACGGCTTGTTGTACACTAAAATAATTGGTCTGCGAACCGAGATAGTAACGCAGCCGCTTCTTTCCTTACCATCAGCTGCTCTGATTTATAATCGAGACTGCCATCTCTGCCTTTCACCACTTCTGGTCCGTATAATCCTTTTGCCACTACGAAATGGACTCCATCTAAAGCCCAAGCATCTGTCCTACCACTCAACTTGGCTTTTTTCGGCTCTGCATGAAGATAGCCAAATGCCATGCGCCATACGATGGTTGCTGCTTCTTGACGCGTCAATGGCTCGTTCGGATAAAATTTGCCATCAGCAGATGCTTTTAGTAAACCTAACTCGTAAGCTGCTTGAATTTCCCGCGCATACTTGTTACCCGAAAGATCCGTGTAAATCGGTTTATGTTTTGATGGGGCAATGCCACTCCACTTGATGAACCAGCCAACAAACTCTCCTTTTGTTATCTGTTGTTCGGGCGAAAAGCGATTGTCTCCTTCCATATCAGCAAAGACACCGATCTGGCGCAGGTGATAAATATAGGACGCATATGGATGGTCATTCTCCACATCCTGATAACGTTGCGGCTCAGGCAATTTTTCTGCCCAACTATCTGATTTTAAATCGTAATAGAAAGCCTGCACATCTCCGTGATGGTTCAGCTTAAAAGCAGCTTTAATACCTTGTTCATCCTGGAATAAGAGTGGCTCCACCTCATATAGGACATGTTCTCCCAGCGGATCTTTTACAATGAGTTTGCCGCCTTCAGCACGTATACGAGTCGTCCACATCCGGTTTCGCAAATCGCTGTATGTCCCTTCAAACTTCGTGAGTTCTTGTTTCGCTAACGCAAACGCTCCCCTTTTCTGCTCATTTTTCGGGTAGTAATGATCCATAAACGCTTCAATCAAAGGCGTACGAATTTCGAAGTCCTTATTGACTGTAACAAATACCCCCACTTTTTCTTCCGGGATCAACCACATCCCGGTATGGTATCCTTGTAAATCCCCTGCTTTTTCAATAACATATTGTCCATTGTAATTTTGCTGGTTGGCATATTCGAAACCAAGCGCCATGTTATTCAGCTTTGGATGCACGGAAAGATGAGGTCTCTGCATTTCTGCCGCCGTTTCTTCTTCCATAATCGTCGCATTCCCAAGCTTTCCTTTATTGAGATGAGCAATCATGAATTTAGCCATATCAGAACCAGTTGAGAGCATTCCACCATCAGGAAGCTCAGTTGGTACCGTTGCATAAGTCGGGATCGGCTGTCCGATAAGATTATAAGGTACAGCCAACTTTTTGACTATTGATGGTGTAAGTCGAAAATCACTATTCTTCATGCCAAGTGGCTTAAAGATGCGTTCCTGCACGTATTCTCCAAATGGTTTTCCTGCTACTTGTTCTACAACATAACCTTGAATGGTGAAGCCGAGATTGTCATATCTGTAAAACTCTCCTGGCTTGCGAATGACATTTGGGAGATTGTCCCTAACGTATTTCTTTAAAGAAACCTCCCGTTTCAAGTCGGTTGTTGAAGAGTCAGAAGTGTCTCCATAGTCAAATCCAGTGGCGTTCGTTAACAGATGTTTCATTGTTAGAGGAGTGCCTGTATTATTCGGAATCCGGGCATCCCCCATATATGCGGATACATCTTTGTTCAAATCTATTTTTCCTTGCTCCGCCAATTGCATAACGGCTGTAGCTGTAATAACCTTGGATACTGACGCTACACGAAATACGGTGCGATCAGGATCGACCGGAATCTTCTTCTCTACATCCGCATATCCATACCCTTTTTTAAAAAGGACCTTGTCTCCTTTTACAACTACAAACGTAGCCCCTGCCATGTTGTTCTTAATTTCAGACCGGTTAAAAAATTCATCTGCAAATTGCTCTACCTCTCTTGGATCATCCGGCCCAGATACAGAAGCTGCGAACACTTTGGTTGGAGAAACAACTCCGCTTACAAGGCTGACGCTCATAGTAAATACAAGTACAGTCGCCATTACTGTCTGTAACTTCGAAAACATTTTCATAAGATTGCTCCTCTCCTTTACCCTTATTTCCTTCTCTAGAAGAATACACAATCAGTCTTAATCGTATTTCTATACAACCTTAATAGAACATGAATTTTTTGCTTGTTCATGCAAAAACCCCTGATTTCTCAGGGGCACGCTCCTCTATTCTCTCGATATCTGTCTCATATCCATATACAACACATTCCACCGATGACCATCCAAATCAGCGAAGCCTGCCCCATACATCCCCGGACCATGCTCCCGAGGCTCACTGAAAACAGTGCCCCCAGCCTCTTTCACCTGATTCACCAATTCATCCACTTCTCAATTCCTGCCTTACCCCTCCAACATACTATTTGCATCTCTTCCTGACTTCAGCCTGTGTATAGCTGCAATGTTTAAGCAGAAATAGGGAAGGGAAAAGGAAAGGGATGGTAAAGGAGGAACATGATGAAAAATATCATTTTATGCGTAGCTCTTATCGTTTCTATTCTTTTTTCAACTCCCGTACCTGTACAAGCCAGTCAGTTCAGCGATATCCCTAATGGACATTGGGCACGGGAATCGGTTGATTTCATGGTGAAAAAAGGTGTATTAAGTGGCTATTCTAATGGAGCCTTCAGACCGAATGAGGCGATTGATAGAGCCGAGTTAACTGTTATGGTTCATAAGCTGTTTACTAAGCTTCGTCCGAATCTTAACAAAGAATTCTCCGAGCAGAAAATACAGAAGTTTGAAGATGTCCCCAAAAACCATTGGGCCTATCAGCCATTGATGGAAATGTACAACGCAAACTCATTTGGTGTTGTACATTGGGACTGGGACAAAGTTTACATCTATCCCGAAAAAAAAGTAACACGTTGGGAAGCTATATACTTTTTCCAAACATTTTTCTATCAAAAGATGTATGAAATACCCGACGATCAAGTTTTGCAAATCCTTGCTCGAATTGACGACATTACCGTACAGTCGGTCGATTCACCTAACTATCGATCACCTTATCCTGGTTCAGCTCCTTTTCCTGACGACGAATACACAATTAGCTACGGTCACCTCGACACTGGAGAAATAACTTTCGCCAACGGTGACATTGACGCATTAAAAGCTTATGCACTCGCATGGCTGGTAGGCAACGACATCATGAGTACGTGGGGAAACGAATTGGAAATACATGATCCACTCACACGAGCAGAGGCAGTCGTGATGCTGCACCGCACTTACAACGTCTTGTTAGTGGACGGTTCTCTCTCAACTTATACGAGTAAATGATCCTCGCTCAAACTCTCATTTTGAAAAAGGAGCCCTCCCGTTCGGAAGGCTCCTTTCTCAGCAATTACCTCTATACTCCATCTACTTTACTCATATCCATATACAACACATTCCACCGATGACCATCCAAATCAGCGAAGCCCGCCCCGTACATCCCTGGACCATGTTCCCGTGGCTCACTGAAAACAGTGCCCCCAGCCTCTTTCACCTGATTCACCAATTCATCCACTTCTTCTCTGCTCTCGGCATCGATCGAAAACAACACTTCCGTTCCGCGCTTCGTATCTGCCAGCTCATTTTGCGTAAAGGTTTGGAAGGTAGCCTCTGGAAACAGCATAATGAGCATGTTTTTCTCACCAATCACCAAGCCCGCCATCTCTTTGCTATTCTCATGGCGAGCATGAAAAGAGAATCCGAGTGCGGCAAAAAATGATTTGGACTTTTCGAGGTCCTTGACGGGCAAATTGATCCAAAGCTCTTTTGTCATGGGAATTTCTCCTTCGCTTTTTGTTTGGATGATACTCATTCTTCTCCTTTAAAGCATAGCAGAATCATGCTCGAACGCTTCTTCTCGATTGCTATTTTTTGAAGCCTTCCATTTCTTTAATGCCCTCTACAATTTGCCGGAGAGGCTTCTTCATCTGCAAGACGGTGTACCGGGTATAGAAATAAAGGGCGATGAACAACAGAACGGCAAACAACGCTATAAAGATTCCAAGTGCCAATGATAGATTTTCCAACCGCTGAGGAATTTTCCATAACAGAACATAGTTCTCACCCTCTGGCCCTTGCACTTGATAGACATGGTAGAAAATTAAATCATCGTTTCGCTGTATGTCCACTTTAGCGTACAGCATTCCAGCGCTATATGTCATGATATTGTCTTCCTTGTTGCCTTTTACATAGATGACTGTCCCCGATTCATCCACGATCTCAAACCATCCGACGTATTCATCTAACAACCGACTATCCATCTTTTCAAAAGGGTATTGGTATATTTTACTGCCGTCCACTTGGGTCAAATCAGGCGTTTTATCAAAATAGTTGTTCATCAGCAGGTCTGTCCCCAAAAGAGCAATCATAATCGTACATAAGAACAAACCGCTTATTACAACATAGTGTCGAAAAAACAGTTGTTTTAAGTTTTAATTATTGGCATATTTCTAGAATGTTTAGAAATGATATTTGGTAAAAAGAACACCATATAAAAGACGTGAGAGCAAAGATCCACAGAGTGCGTGGCGATGACAATCAGAAGCAAGACAAACGAGGGAACGCTTGTTCAAGTTGTTTGTGACGAAGCCAAAATAAGTGCGAAGCGTGTCGGCCCTTATTGTATTGTTGGATTCTTGACACGGGGAACATTTTATTCTCTAAAGTTTTCGGCTAAAATCAAAAACGCGCCTAAAACCATGGAGGTTTTGCGCGTTTTGTCGAGACGAATACCGTGTCAGGACGGAATGTTCATAGCGGTCTGAATATTTTTCAGATCGAGCTGAATTTGCTCCGGAATATGGTAGGGATGGTATAGGCTCCGCTGCATCATGTAGTTTGTTATCTTTTCATGGGAGTCTATAGCTTCGTCGAGCTGTTTCATCAAAACTTGCTTGATTTCGGGGGTGGCACATTCGGTTACGGCCATGGCGTAGTTTCTGACTCCGCTCTTGGCGTTCATCAAAAAATCCATTGCGATCACGTCGTCAGTCAGCGTTTGAAGCCCTGTCATGTGTTCTAATATTGTGTTCATTGTTTTATCTCCTATAGGGTCATTTTAGATAGCACTCCACCGAGCTCCTGAAGCTGCTGCTGAGATAATTGCACGTCTTGCTGCAAAATTTGTAAGAGCTCCGGGTCGGTTACCAGAGCTTGCATGGTTTTGGATTTGGTCATGCAAACAGTCTTGAACGCAGCCATCTCATGAACCTCCAGCATCTCATGCAAGGCGTAATTGGAATTCATTTGATTTTCCTCCCATTTATTTATCTATATTTAAGGCTTTAAGAGGACTTTGATGCAATCGTCCGTTTTCGTATCGAACACTTCATAGCCGCGCTTGGCCTCGCTGAGCGGAATGACGTGCGTAACAATGTCTCCAGGGTCCACTTTCCCCGACGTAACCAACTCGTACATATACGGCATATAATGAATGACCGGGGCTTGTCCGGAACGGATATTCACGTTGCGCTGCATGATGTCGCCCAACGGGAATCCGTTATAGCGTCCGCCGTATACCCCAGTGACTTGGATGGTCCCGCCTTTGCGGACAGCCTGAGACGCAATGATAAATGCGCTCATGGTGCCGCCTTGCAGTTTCAAACCGCTGGCTAGAAATTCGAGATCGCTCATCTTACCGTCCATTCCTACCGCATCAATTACGACATCGGCGCCGCCTTTGGTCATTTCCTTGAGATTGTTGCCGATATTCTTATCATGCTCGAAGTTTACGATTTCCACATTGTTCGTTCGCTTCGCATGCTGCAAGCGGTAATCGACATAGTCAACGGCGATGACCCGCTTTGCTCCCTTCAGCCAGCAGAATTTCTGGGCTAGAAGTCCGACCGGACCGCAGCCGAGCACGATGACCGTATCTCCATTCTTTACGCCCGCGTTATCTACGCTCCAGAATGCCGTCGTCATTGCATCGGCGATCAAACTTAGCTTTTCATCCGGTTGTTCGCAGTTTTCGGGAATCTTGAAGTGGGTAAAATTTGCGAACGGGACTCGTAAGTACTCGGCTTGCCCACCAGGGTATCCGCCGGTCGTTCCGGAGTAGCCGAAATATGCCCCCATATCCCCGTGTTCGTTTGACTTGTCACATTGGCTTTCCAGCTGATTTTTGCAAAAAAAGCAATCTCCGCATGCGATGTTGAACGGGATGATCACACGGTCACCTTTCTTTACCTTTGTAACGCCGGGGCCTATTTCTTCTACGATCCCCATCGGTTCATGTCCGATGACATAATTCTCCTGAAGGTTAGGGATCATCCCGTGAATAAGGTGAAGGTCAGAACCACAAATGGCGGTACTGGTGATCTTTACGATCATATCGTCCGGTTTCTCAATCTTCGGATCCGGTACCTCTTTGACCACAACATTTTTAATCCCTTGGTAAGTTACCGCCTTCATGCATTATGTCCTCCAATATGTTCATCTGGGGTACGATCAAACATCCCTTTACGCGACGTATCTTCCGGGAACAAATTCATCTGCCCGATCATCACCGTATTTTTCGCCGAAAGCTGGTCGAGTTGGTACTGTTCGTTCATCTCGTAAGGATGGAACCATTTTTTGCGAATCATAAGCTCCGTGATTTCTTGGTGCATCGCAATCCCCTGCATAAGATGATTGCGCAGCAGAGCTCTTACATCCGGAGAAGCTGTTTCCGTCAAGGCGATGGACAAATTTCGCACACCCTCCTTGGCACGAAGAAGGAAGTCCATTGCAAAAGTCATATCTGCCATTTCCGGCATATTTAATGAATTAATCGGGTCTAGATAATCAGTATTCATTTGCGTTCCCCTTTAATGTGTTATAGGTGTGGGGCTATTCGGAACAGGCCCTTGGAAAGGAGCTCTCGCGTAGATTGCTTGCAGCTCGGCGATCTGTTGTGTGGATTGAAATACGTCTTTCTGCATTAACGCTTTTAGCTCTTGGTCAAAGACCAAGCCTTGCATAAGTTTTGACTTAGCCAGGCAGAGCGTTTTAAAGTTTAACGCTTCATGCAGTTCCATTGATTCGTGCAGCGCTAGCGTTGGCGTATTCATTGAAAAATTATTCCCCCCTTTCTTCATCAACCTTAGATTCTCCGACTCATCGGATCTTATACTAAAAATGATTGCCGGAGATTTGGGGTCCAGATATTTCCCGTGTAGTCGTAAGAATATAAACAAAATCTCAACCGCATACTTATTTCTGTTTAAGTTATTGATCTTTGCTCAAGGAAGGAGGACTCACCTTGCCCAATAAAAACAAAATCGATCTAGCCACCGAAAATGCAAGAAAACCGGCAGAAGGTACACTTAACTCGAGCGGCAATATGCTGGAGCAGCATGCATCTAACGCTGTTTCTGAGGCGCAAACGGCTTTAAATCAGGCGATCAGCTCGATAAGTGAATCTAATGCGGCAACAAATTCACAAGCATTGGAGACAGCCCGGCAGCAATTGACCCAAGCAGAGGAATTTTTAGATCAAGCGCAAACTTCAGCAAACGCATTACGTCTGCCGGACCAACAATAAATCAGTAGCTTTGGTAGTGGCAGAGATTCTCCTTCTTTTTCGGATACAAGTGGAGTCAAGCTCACTAATGTCGAGGTATGGTCGTATGTAGGAGATGCATATGATGTTTTCCGAATTTAGCCGACAATCTCCGCATGGGCAAATGCTGCGTTGACGCTCGAAGGAACGTATTTGCCATAGATACGGAGAGTCACCGTCAATAACCTCTTAATGTTGAAGACCACAATATTTAAGTGGATATAAGCTGACTACGGAATTGCCCCCTTTCAATGAGACATTTTTGCACGTCGGCGAACGCGCTTGATTTGCCGGACCAGCGCAGCGAATCACGACAAGCGAAAGGGAGGCCCCTTAAGGGGCCTCCCTCTTTCTTCTGCTTCCTAATTATTACGGGTTGGTCGTTAAAATGATGACGTTCTTCAGCACTACAGCGCGGCGACAGCAGGTGCGCAGCAGCGCAAGCTGGGAGACGTCTTCGGGGATCCCCATATTTAAGAACGTGTCGTACTGGCTGCGTTCTTTTGTTTTGCCGCTTCCACTCGTGTCATGGTTCCGAAGTAGATCACACAGAACACTCGAGTCATCAGGAATGTGAGAAAAATCGTGGCCCAGTATTTGCGGCTAGCAACCCGTCAATTAAGGTGAGCAGTGAAATCCAGGCGGCAAAGTAAAAACACTTCGTCAAATTATTCTCACGAGGTCTGTAGATGTAATAAAGACTGCTCGCAATAGGCGACCACACCACTTTGAACGTGATATTCAAATCCGAAGCTTTGGGAAATTCACGCAACGGGTGGGCCACCAAATCAAATTGAACGAGCAATAGTTCTACCATTCATACCACAGCCTGACACGCAAGAAAGCACATCACATTCATGAGCTTTCACTTTTGGAACAAGGAAATAGATGGAGGTCACGCACACAAACCAGAATAGCAGCAATAAATTTCGTTCCATGTCCATGGCCATAGCGTGTACAAGGAAGGAGGATCCTATGCATAGACACGAACTTGCGGGGTTCCCGTAAAAATATTTTATTATTCAGGCACTTGAACCACATTCAGTCATATATAGGTAATAGCAGTTCGAACCTATTGAGGAGGATTTTATACAAGTGATGTTACCGAGTGAAAAGTATTTCGGTAAGTTTGAGGCGGTTTTTTTATTTTACGGAGCCATGCCTACAGGCGTTACTGTTTCTGAAACCGGACGTATTTTCATTTGCTTTCCAAAATGGGGAGACGACGTTAAATTTACGGTGGCTGAAATCGTACACGATACATTACAGCCTTATCCTAGTTTAGACGCTAATGTGGTAAGCCCATCGAATATCACAACGTCCTTCGTTAGTGTCCAAAGTGTCGTTGCTGATGGAAATGGAACGCTTTGGGTACTGGATACAGGAGCTCCTAATTTCTCAGAACCTATCAAAGGGGGGGCGAAGTTAGTCGCTGTAGATTTAATTTCAAATACAATAAGAAGTGTATATACATTTGCGGAAGATGTTGTCCTGCCAACTACTTATCTGAATGATGTCCGATTTGATTTTCGTGTTGGTAAAGCAGGTTATGCTTATATAACGGATTCGTCATCCCGAGGACCAGGAGCCATTATTGTCGTTGATTTAGAAACGGGTTATGCTTGGAGACGGTTAAACGGGGCAAATTCAACTTCGCCCGATCTCTTTCTCTTACCGAAAGTTGAAGGTAAAATCTTGATGAATCGAAACAAAGACGGATCTACTTCACCCTTTAGATTGGCATCCGATGGTATAGCGATTTCCCCGGACGGCAAGATGTTGTATTTCTGTCCTCTCTCCAGTCGTCATCTGTACTCGATTTCAACGGAAGCCCTAAGAGACCGAACGATACCGGATATGAATTTACAGTATCACGTGAAGTATTGGGGAGAAAAAGGTGCTTCAGATGGAATGATCACCGATGCAAACGGAAACGTTTATGCTGGAGATTATGAAAACAATAGTATTCGAAAGATATTGTCAAATGGAATAATGGAAACCATCGCACATGATCCGAGAATTTTATGGCCGGATACTTTTTCTATTGGTCCAGATCAATACTTATATTTCATCGTGAACCAATTACATCGGCAGGCAAGATTTCATTATGGAAATGACCTGCGGCAGAAGCCTTATAGTTTACTCCGTATGAAAATAGACGAACCACCTGCTCCTACCTTTTAATAAAAATTTCACTTTACAATGTTGACTTTATTTGCATAGAAAATGTATTTTATGACTTTATGGTTATTAAGAATTTGGAGGCTGCCCCTCGGCAGCTTGTTCAGCTAACGGGATCGATAACCAAAAACACACCACGACAAAGCTGCCGCGATCATGATCGGCAGCTTTGTTACGCTAACGGGCAGTATAACGTAACATATTGCAACTTCTTGCGTTAATGTTATTAGATGGAGTGATGTAATGAGATGTATTTCTTTTGTTTTCCTAATACTGTGTTTTCTTATAAGTGGATGTAGTGGTGGCACTCATATCGATAAAAGAAGTAAATCAATGCTCTATGAGCCTTACATTATTCGGTCACAATTAAACTAACGGGTACGATAGATTAACATAAATGAAGCTGAAAAATGTAAAACGCTACTGACAAGATGGTGTCAGTAGCGTTTTTATATCGTTACACCAGATGATTATTAGAGAGTTTTTTTGCTTATCGAAATGCTCTTTCGTCATCATATTCTGCAAATGGACTGTTTCAAAATTTTTAAACATGTAACCCATGAATCATGGAGAAAGAAGGGACAGGAACGATGACGATCAATCTAAAACACCAGCAAAGCCGCTACTGGATTGGAGTTGTATCTGCTTCTCACGTAAAAATGGGGGTGCAGGGTGGATTCGCACAGCTCTGCCATGGCAAGTCGACACCATTACGGCGGATGTCATCAAATGATTGGTTGATATACTACTCTCCACGAACGGACTTGTCGAGAGGAGAGGCGCTTCAAGCATTTACCGCCATTGGTCTTGTTGCGGATGACAGAGTTTACGAATATCCGATGTCCGAATCCTTTATGCCATATCGTCGGAATATCCGCTATCTCCCGTGTCGCGAAGTAAAGATTACCGCCCTAATGGAACAGCTTACCTTTACACGCGGGAATCGAAATTGGGGTTATAACTTCCGCTTTGGACATTTTGAGATCGGGTTTGAAGATTTTCGGACGATTGCTGGAGCAATGCTAGGCGATACGGCTAACATTCAACATATTTTGAAGTTACATCATTAAGTGAAACCTTAGTCAGCATAAAACTAACAGGGATCGATAGTTCAATGGAATAATCACAATATCAGTCAAACATGAAGAGAGCAATGCTACGTTTGAACATGAAATGGAACTGAGAGGGATTAATAAAGATAACATGCAAATGGATTTACGACTGCAATAAGGGGGACGGTGTTTTTTTCAAGGCAGATTGACAGAGTATTGCACTGCAACCATTGGCACCGTGGGAGCCGATCACAGTCGGTGAAGAATAAGGGGTTAGTAAAGGGAATAAACGGAGCAGTCATTCATATTTGGGCAATAGCCGAAATTGGGGTTGGAGCTGCGTCTTTTTTCGTTGTCAGAGACTTTCCGTACAATGAATAAAAAAAGGGTTTACCATCATACTAACTCCTATTCATGGAAAATGGAAGGCGTGGGATTCATGTCGATGTTTAAGAAATTTTTCAAATCCCTAACCTCTAGCGAGATAGAAATGGATATTGAACCAACTACTCATCTGGAAATGGACAATGATACACATGTAGCGACCTTACAGCATACGCTTCACGAATTAGCTGATTGTGCTGATTTAACTCATAGAAGATTTCCCGAAATTCAAACAGATATTGTCTATTTTGGGCATTTAGTAAGCAAAAATGAACTGCGTAACGATGTCATTCAACCTCTCCTTAATATTCAATTGGATGAGTTACAGAATTTACTATCGTGGTCTCAGTTTGTTGAGACTCAAAATACGAAAGATGTAATTTTGGGGATTTTAAATGGAAGTGTCGCTGTTTTTACACCCAATGGTACTTATGTTGTAGCAGCCTACGGACCCGCCACAAGAAATGTGGAAGAATCACAAACCGAAGCAGTTATAACCGGACCTCACGAAGCTTTTGTAGAGTCCTATGGCACAAACCTCGCATTAATCCGAAGGCGAATTCGAAGTTCACACCTTAAAGTGATGAAGTTTGAAGTAGGAGAAATAACGAAAACAAGTGTCTACCTGCTATACATCAAGGACATTGTAAATATGGCGTACGTAGAAGAAGTTGTGAGTAGAATTCAGGACATCGAAATCGATTCTATTCAGGACACAAATATGTTGGTTCAATTCATCGATGAATGCCCGTATTCTATTTTTCCACAATTTTTAACGTCGGAAAGACCTGATGTAATTGCCTCGAAATTGGTATCAGGAAGGGTTATTGGTATCGTTGAAGGAAGTCCTACTGCCTTTTCTGCACCAACTGCGTTTTTTGAGTTCTTTTCATCGCCGGATGATTACTACCAACGGTGGCTCTTGGGAACAGCTTTGCGTCTGCTGCGATTTACTGCCTTTGTCATTACAGTTGGGTTTACAGCTTTGTACGTTTCTGTAACCACCTTTCACTACGAAATGATTCCGGAAACTCTATTGCGTACCCTAGTTGAATCAAGGGGTCGTGTTCCCTTCCCGCCTATTTTCGAAGCTTTGCTCATGGAAGTGACCATCGAACTCTTACGCGAAGCAGGAGCGAGATTGCCTACAAAAGTTGGTCAAACAATCGGTATCGTTGGAGGTATTGTCATTGGTCAAGCTGCTGTACAAGCCGGATTGACCAGTAACATTCTTATTATTTCCGTCGCATCTTCGGCAATTGCTTCCTTCGTGATTCCCAGTTACATCATGAGCGCTTCCATTCGATTAATACGTTTTGGGCTTATTATTATGGCTGGTTTACTGGGGAACTTTGGGATTATATTCGGTATTGGTCTCGTGGTCATTCACATGTGCGGAATCACAAACTTAGGAACGTCTTATGTAACGCCTATTGCCCCTATGAATCTTGGGGATTGGCGCGATGTATTCATACGAGCACCTTTTCGGGCAATCAAGCTTAGACCCTCTCAAACCAAAACACCTAATGATACTAAGCAGAAAATGAGACGATAAGGATGGGTTACATGTGAAAGAAAAACTGAGTAGATTTCATATTACCATCCTCATCTATATGACCCAACAAGGAGTCGGGATATTTAGTCTTCCTGGTGTATTGGCAACGTACTTCGGTACCAATGGTTGGGTTGCTTTGTTTATTATATTGGCGATAACCAGTATCAATATCTTCCTCATTCACTTGGTTTATCGCAAGGGAAATGGGGAGTCAGTCTTTACTATTCTTGAATCCGCAATTCCTAAGTTTCTATTAGTGCCGCTATACATAGGTTTCATTGCTGTCTGGTCCATATTTTCGTGTTTAATCCTTCAAGAGTACGTGTTGATTCTACAAATGATGTCTTTTCCGACAGTGCCTACCTATATTTTCAAATTCATCATTGATGCATTTGTCGTTCTCATATTAGTAAAAGGAATCTACGTCATCGGAAAAACTTCTACAGCCTTCTTCTTTCTTTCTGTGTGGTTGGTACTATTGGAGGTATTCGTCGTTAAAGAATTCAAATTTTCACGTTTTACCCCATTCCTGTTTAAAGGAGATACCCATTTTCTTGAAGGTGGATATCATGCATACTTTTCTTTTCTGGGATATGAACTTTCTTTATTTCTATTTCCCTACATAAACCAAAAGAGTAAGTTCACTAAATCGGTTTTAACCGGAAACCTTTTATCCACGATTGTTTACTTATCGGTCAGTATTATTGCTTTCGGATTCTTCGGGTATGAGCAATTACGAAACATGCTATATCCACTCCTTGACCTTCTGGCTTACATACGATTGCCTTTCGTTGAAAGAATCGAAAACCTCTTGTTTGGTTTCTTTCTCTTCTTGGCTACATCCACTTCCGTCATGTATTACTGGGCATCGGTGGAAACGGTGAAAAGAATGCTTCCCAAAATCAAAACGAATGTTATCGGCTTTGTCCTGGTCGCTGCTACCTTTTTTTATTCCATACAATTCGATGCGATAAGTGATTTAAAGAAAGTGTCTTCATTTCTTTCTAAAATAGAGATTGGGATTGCATTCAGTTTACCCATTATGCTTTTACTCATCTTACTTATCAGAGGGAGGAAACACGACAATGCTTAGGTCCAATTGCCGCATCCTATTCATTATCGTGTGTTTCCTCGCAGGATGCGATGACCAAAGAACAATTGAAGACCTTGGCTTCATACACACGGTTGGGTACGACCTACCTGAGAAAGTAACAGAACCAGGTATGAGACGAATCATGTTGAGTATTCCTAATTTGGAACATCAGAAAACCGAGAAAAGACAAGTCCTTACAGCAATCTCAAAAGGAAATAAAGAAGCAAGAATAAAACTAGCCCAACAAACAGATAAACAACTCGTTAGTGGTCAAATTCGAAATGCTCTGTTTGGCATCGACATAGCAAAAAAGGGATTGCTCAATTACATCGATACGCTTGTTCGTGACCCTGCTATCGGTCCAAACGTAAAAATTACCATTGTTGATGGAAGTCCCTATGAAATTTTGCACAAGAACTATCCACAACACAAGGTTACAGGGAGATACATTGATAGACTTATTGAAAAAGAAGCGCAAGTTCAATCCGTACCAGAAGCTACGATATACACTTGGAGCAGAGATTTCTACGACGATGGAATTGACCCTGTTGCACCTTTGATACGTGATGCAAAAGACCATGTAATGATAAGTGGAGTGGCACTTTTCAACGAACACAAATACGTAGGTAAAATAGAACAGAAAAATGGGGTCATCTTCTCTTTCTTACGAGGTGATTTTCGTCGTGGAGAAATAAGCATGGAGGTTACGAATGAAAAAACGAAGAAGAAAGAAATCGTTTTGCTTAGCTCATTAATTAATAAACGTAAAATTGATGTAATCAAAACAAATCGTCCTACAAAGTATAAAATCATCATGAAAATTGCTATCATAGGTTCTGTCTTAGAGTACGATGGAAGCCTAGAGTTAAGTGATGATAATCAGAAGAGGAGTTTAGAGAAAGCCATTGCCCAATACATCAAAAAAACTGCTCACGATATCACTGCATACATGCAGCAAGTGCAAGCAGATGGATTTGGTATTGGAACAGCTGTACGAAATCATTCGACGTACGAAGAGTGGAAAGCGATGAAATGGCATGAAGTATATTCAAACTTGGAAGTGGTGCACGATATTGAGGTGAAAATCCGTGATTTCGGCAAGTTAAAATAAGAAAAAGGACGTCTTCTTTTTGAAAGATGTCCACCAGGCATGAAAGAACGGCTGATAATAAGGGCTCATACAAATTTATTCGATCGTTTTCCGATGTCACAAATCAGCGCCTTACATTGTTACATGTTTAAAACGTAAAGGGGCTAAGGAAATGAACGACTTTAGAAGCATTATCATCGATTGTGGTCATGCAGGGTTTCATGCTCTTAAAGCAATAAAGGAAACGACTCGGGGCATCGGCCGCTTGTCGGGGATGCTCTCATTTTTTTTCAAAACGGTAGCCTAACCCCCTGATCGTAATAAGATAAACTGGCTTTCTTGGGTTATCCTCAATCTTCTCCCTGAGTTTGGACTTTTCGAGGTCCTTGACGGGCAACTTGATCCAAAGCTCTTTTGTCATGGGAATTTCTCCTTCGCGTTTTGTTTGGATGATACTCATTCTTCTCCTTTAAAGCATAGCAGAATCATGCTCGAACGCTTCTTCTCGATTGCTATTTTTTGTTAAACCATTCATCCATATTATTTCCGATATTGACACTCGGAATTAGAAGCGATAAAGTATTGGATAAACTCGGTTTTATAAGCGCGGAAATTCTAAAAATAGTAGCGAGGTGGGCACATGGCAAACGATTTGATTCAAGCAATTACCCTGTTAAAACAAAAAGAATGGGTCGATCTCACGCACACATTCGGTCCGGAATCTCCGCACTTCCACGCCTTTGACGCCGCCGAATTCCAAACACTGTTCACACATGACGACGGCTTCTTCGCCCAGCGCTTCTCTTTTCCTGGACAGTACGGTACGCACTTGGATGCACCGATTCACTTCGTACGCAACAAGCGTTACTTGGACGAGATCGAGCTAAAAGAACTCGTATTGCCGCTCGTCGTCATCGACAAATCAAAAGAAGCCGAAGCCAACAACGACTATTCGCTTTCCGTGGAAGACATTTTGCATTTTGAAAACGAGCATGGTCAAATCGAGAGCGGCTCCTTCGTCGCCTTGCGTACAGATTGGAGCAAGCGCTGGCCAGATGTGGAGGCCTTCAACAATAAGGATGCAGATGGCAACAACCACGCTCCTGGCTGGTCATTGGAGGCTTTACAATTTTTGTTCGCGGAAAGACAAATCAAAGCAATTGGTCACGAAACCTTCGATACGGATGCGACGATCGATTACCGAAAAAACGGAGCGCTCTTGGGTGAGTATTTCGTCCTCGATCAAGACACCTATCAAGTAGAGCTGCTCAAAAATCTCGATAAGCTACCAGCAAAAGGCGCTGTCATAGTAAACATTACACCGAAGCCCGAAAAAGCCTCCGGGTTTCCGGTTCGTTCGTTTGCCATATTGCCTTAAATCAAAAGCCGAGGAAACGCCAGGTATCATCACCGATCACCTGTCTTTCACTCGGCTTTTCAGCTGAAAATGCCCTACGTATCCAATGACGATTTACGGATAACCGCCACACTGGACTCCCTTACAATCAGCCGGGGCTCGAACTGTACGCGTTCGTACGCTCCTGCCCCCTGCTCACGAATCCGTTTCAGCAAAAGCTCAGTCGCCAGCCGTGCCACCTCTTCCCCCATGATCGAAACAGAGCTGATCTGCGGAGTCGTAATCGTCGTCCACACATTGTTGTCAATTCCCACGACCGCGACATCTTCTGGTACGCGGACGCCGAGCTCCTTGAACCGATTCACGATCCCGATTGCCACCATGTCATTGACCGCATAGATAGCATCCGGCATGTTTTTCAGGCTAAAAAAGTAATCGGCAGCACGAAGGCCCGTCTCAAACGAGAAGTCCTCACCAAAATACACCAGCGAAGGATCGACGTGCTGAAGTGACGCCTCATAGGCAAAATACCGCTCCTCGATCTTGTCCTTCGGCGCACCAGCGTATGCGATTCGCGTACGGCCAATTTTGATCAGATGCTCCATGACGAGTCGCCCTTCTTGACGGGCCATGCTGACCACATCTGCTTTCACACTATCTTCAAGCTTTTTTCCATAGTTAATAATCGAAACGGGGACACTCGCTTTGTTAATCATCTGGACCAACGTCTTCGGATAGGCGAGTGGCATGATAATCAGCCCGTCTACATGCAGCTTTTTGACCTCACGCACAGTCTCAAGCTCCATTCGGGCATTTCCTGCTGTATTTATCTGTACGACACGGTAGCCATGCTGCTTGGCCGCTTGCTCGACTGACCAGGCGATATCTGGAATAATTGCGTTTCGAATGTCAGGAACAGCCAGCGCGATTTGATAGGTTTGGCGCACCTTTAGACTTTGCGCAGAAGTGTTCGGAATAAAGCCCAGCTCGTCAATCACCTGCAAAATCAACGCTTTCGTCTTCGGACTGATTCCCGCGCTGTCATTGATGGCTCTCGATACTGTTGCGATTCCTACGCCCGCCTTCTTGGCTACGTCTTCTATTGTCACTTTATTTTTTGTATCCAACGCCTTGCTTTCCTTTCCATATCGGAATCGTTTTCTATGTTTCCAAGCTAATATATGTTTTCCTACCGTTATTATAGCATACACAAAACCAATGGTAACGAGGCGTGAACCAAACAAAGCAGACAACTCCGAACCTGTTGCACAACAAGTATACATCCTCCCAACTTAGCTACAATCAACATCCTCTCCTCAACCAATTGCACACCACCCCCAAACCTTGCCTAGGAAATCAAATTGACAAGACACCAAACCTATGGCATATTATTTCCGGAAACGTTTCCTATTTTTCTTGCTGAATTTCATATAGAATCCAAATCGAACGAGGAGATGGCAGATATGAAAGCATTACGTTGGCACGGTTTGAAAGACCTCCGTTTGGAAAACATTTCGGAACCGATTGCGTCCAAAGGTAAAGTGAAAATTAGAGTCGAGTGGTGCGGTATTTGCGGAAGCGACTTGCACGAATACGTTGCTGGCCCGATCTTCATCCCACAGGGAGCTGAACATCCGCTTACAGGCGAAAAAGCCCCGATCGTAATGGGACATGAATTTTCCGGACAAGTAGTGGAAATCGGGGAAGGCGTAACCACTATCAAGGTTGGTGATCGCGTCGTTGTCGAGCCGGTTTTCGCTTGCGGAACATGCGCTGCGTGCAGACAAGGCAAATACAATCTTTGTGAAAAAATGGGCTTCCTTGGTTTGGCCGGCGGTGGTGGCGGCTTCTCGGAATACGTGGCTTGCGATGAGCACATGGTCCACAAAATCCCGGACAGTCTCTCTTATGAGCAAGGCGCTCTTGTGGAGCCATCTGCCGTAGCCCTTTATGCAGTTCGTTCGAGTCAGTTGAAAGCTGGTGACAAAGCTGTCGTATTCGGCGCCGGTCCTATCGGCTTGCTGGTCATCGAAGCACTAAAAGCAGCAGGTGCGGCTGAGATTTATGCAGTGGAGCTGTCCCCTGAACGCAAAAACAAGGCAGCTGAGCTGGGCGCCATCGTCATCGATCCAAAAGAATACGACGTAGTCCAGGAAATTCACAACCGGACAAATGGCGGCGCAGATATCGCCTTTGAAGTCACAGGCGTGCCTCCTGTCCTCACGCAAGCCATCGAATCTACCAAAATCGCTGGACAAATCATGATCGTCAGCATCTTCGAAAGAGAAGCGTCGATCAAACCGAATCACATCGTCATGAAAGAGCGCAATATGACAGGCATTATCGGCTACCGTGACGTATTCCCTGCTGTCATCAGCCTGATGGAAAAAGGCTTTTTCCCAGCAGACAAGCTGGTCACACAGCGCATCAAGCTCGACGACATCGTGGAGCATGGTTTTGAAGCCCTGCTGAAAGAGAAAAACCAGGTGAAAATTCTCGTTAGCCCGAGAGCATAAGCGAAAACGATTCCATAAATATCGTGCTGTTTCCTTATTCCGCTACAAAAAACGGAGAGAAAGCAGGGTTACTTCCTGTTTTCCGCTCCGTTTTTTCTTGTTCCCCTCTTCGATTTTTAACCTTGCACTCTGCGAAGAGAAGGAGTGTCATTACGCTTCCTTTTCTTGCGTATGTTTCAAAATCGCTTCGATGACGACATCCCAATCCCCATGTGGAAGCTCATGCCCTGTCCCTTCCAACGTGAGCAAGACTGCTCCCGGAATGGTGTTTGCAAGATGTAAGGCATGCGCGAAAGGGATGAGCAAGTCTTCTGTACCGTGAATCACGAGAGCTGGTACAGCGATTTCCCCTGTCCGCAACAAGTACGGTTCACTGGCCGTCACAAAGGCGTGATTGTTTCTACTCGCATAATGGTTGCTTCTAGCGATATCGATTTGGGTCAATGCCCGAACACGCGCCTCGTCAAAAGGATGCTTGGAGCCGATCAAAACTTTCGAACTCGCCACTGCCGCTGCTAAAACCTCTTGTTCATCCTCCCAATTGATCTCCCCCATCTTGCTGAAAAACTCCATCAGCTTCTCATCGATTGGTGGTAGGCCAGGAGCAAAATTGGACGTTGCGTGCAATGTGATTGTTTGAACTCTTTCAGGATGCCGCAATGCAATCATTTGTGTCAACATTCCGCCCATTGACATACCAACGAAGTGCGCCTGCTGTACGCCGAATGTATCAAGGACGTGAACAGCGTCATCCGCCATATCTTCAAACGTATAACCCGGTTGACCAACCTCGTAGGTCGTGGAGCGTCCGACATCCCGATTATCAAAACGAATAACAAAGCGTCCAGCGTCGGCTATTCGCTGACAAAATTCTTCTTCCCACCAAACCATGGACATCTGGGCTCCCATAATCAGCAAAATCGCCGGATCTGTCGGCTTCCCAAAGCTTTCCGCGCATATTTCCACACCGTTTACTTTTAAAATCTGTTCTGCCATTGTATGTTTTCCTCCTCAACGAATGGAAATAAAAAAACACAGGCTAGGCTACCTGTGCTTACGTCATCGAAAAAGGAAGAAGAAACGGAAACCATGAACATCAGATACTAGCATCTGATTGTACAGGATGGATTCCATTCTCTTCACAGATCATGCAAACAGAAGGGGCAGCACGCTTGCCTTCCTCACTCCCATTTGCCCATGATTCAATTGGGTTACCGTAGCGGCAATCCATTTTCCGATTCGTATGCACACAACATAGCCTTTTTGCGCTATTACATCGATTGTGTTGTGCGAATAAAGTATCGAAAAACTAATTTGCCACACGTAACCCTCCGTTCTTGATAAGTTGTGCCCATCCTACCACATGCTTTTTCATCTGTCAACGATTGGCAGTTTCAATGGTTGTTCGTATCCCTTGCTGGCGGTATATCACTTTTCTTCTTTGACCGTGAAAAGCAGTTTTCGCACTCGTTCATCCCGCAGCCACAATCCGCCCCACATCAAAATCGCAAGGTAGACAGCAAACAGCGTATGAGAAAAGAGTGGTGCATCTACACGGATCTGGGTAGCGATGACCCCACCGAAAAATCCAGTTAACAGAAGTGCACCCAAAACTGCTGTCCGTGGTATCGCATACAATACTGTTGATACAAGGGCGAGAATTCCAATCACGCCAATGTGATGCTCCGCATAGCCGAGTACGAGGGTTCCCTCTACGACAGGAGCAGGCTGGATGAGTTTGAATACACCGTCAAAAAGCATAAAAAGAATGACAAGTCCGCTCATAATCCGTGCAATCCACAGTCGTGTTTTTGAAATTTGACTCCGCATGGGTGTCCCACCTTTCATTTTTTCCTAAACAAATCGTAGCACAATCAAAGAGACGACATTTCTTCTGTATTGCTCTTTTGAGGATCTCCTCATCAGGTCAATAAAAAAGATGACCCCTGGTGAAATTCAGAAGTCATCGTTAAGCATAAGGAACCATTTTATTTCTTCTGTCCCTAAAATTTTATAAAGGTAATTGTAAATTTTGTATAGCTACTTTTCTCACTCTCCACTTTAATCAAGGCATGATGTGCTTCGATAATGGCTTTGACCAGCGCCAATCCAATCCCTGACGAGTCATGCTTCTTTGAACCTCTTGCTTTGTAAAATCGATCGAAAATATGCGGCAATTCCTCAGTTGCAATCCCTTCCCCAAAGTCTTGAATCACCAATTCTGTAAAGATCGGCGTATCTTTGACTTGAATCATGATTTTACTATCGGGTTTGGAATGCTCGATCGCATTCTTCAGCAGGTTTAACAAAGCTTCCTGCATCCATAGTTTATCGTGAACAACGATTATTTCCTCCGGAGCATCCCAGTCAATCGACATATGTTTATCACTGATCATGCTCGCCAAACGATCCAATACTTCCTCGATGGTCTCCACCAAATTTGCTGGTTCTTTATCAAATGATATGGCTCTGGCGTCGATTTTCGCTACCTTTAGCAAATTTTGAATCAAGACATTCATTCTCGAGATTTGAACTTCATTGTTTTGCAGTAGTTGAACTTGCTGCTGCCTGGGCAACTCTGCATTCAACATCATTTCATTGTAGATGGATATTGTGGAAAGAGGCGTTTTTAATTGATGGGAGATATCTTGCAGCATTTGTCCTAAAAACTCTTTCTCTTCCAGTAGATCCTGCATGCTTTTTCTAATAATATCTTTCATAGAACGAAAGGAAGCCGCTAGTTTGGCGAGATCCCCTTCTTTATTTTCATTGATGACAACCGAGTAATCCCCATCGATTATTTTTTTGGCTGCGGAAGTAAGTTGTCTAATTTTATGGAAGACCATCTTATGGTGCATATAACTTGCCCCAAACAGCATCAATCCGAAACAAAGCAATCCCCAAATAATAAATTGATTATGGCTGAAAATATGTTGATGTAAAAGCGGAAAAAGCTCTGTTTCCAAATCTTCATATAATCCGTACTGCCTAAATATCTCTCTTCCTTTTTCCTGATACTCACCTGAATCAGAAGTGTGCATCGTTATGACTTTCATAATTTCTGCTTCATTCTCGGGATTTAGTTCAACCAATCTGGCAGTAATTTCACCCCAGCTTGAAATATAATCGCGTTTCAAACCATCATAAAACATTTGATGTGCGATAAACTGGTAAATGGTAAATAGAGATAACAGAACAGCTAGTATCGTTATATACCCTTTCCATTCGGTATTCTTCATCATCTTACTCTCTGTTCACATCCTTATTCCACCGATAACCCAATCCCCTTTGGGTGACGATAAACTGTGGATTCTTGGGGTTATCTTCAACTTTGTCTCTTAAACGTTTAATGTATACAGATAACGTGTTTTCATCAAAAAAAGCATCTTCTCCTTCCGATACTTTCATGAGGATCTCATCTCTTTTTAGAGCTTTATGAGGGTTCATCATGAAAGTTAGCAGAAGCTTATATTCTAGATTCGTTAATGGAATATTTTCATGATTTTTATAAGCCTTGATTAGGTTCGTATCGATTTTTACATTCTCAGACGCTAAGATCATGGGAGAAGTTTCCGACCGCCTTTGTTTGCGCATTTGCACTTTCACTCTGGACATGAGTTCCTTGACTCGAAAAGGTTTCGTTATATAATCGTCCCCACCAATATCCAGACCCATTACCACATTTGCTTCTTCATCCAGGGCGGTTAAAAAAATAATAACCGCTGACTCTTTTTGTTTTTTGAAATGCAGACATAAATCATAGCCGTTTCCATCTGGAAGGCCAATATCGAGGATAGTCAAATCAAAAGTATGTTGAACAAACTCTTGTTTCGCTTCTTTTACGCTAGCGGCTCTGACCACCTCATAACCTTCATTCTTCAATGAAAATTCGATGGCTAGACCGAGAGCTTCATCATCTTCAACAAGCAAAATTTTATTCAAGAAGTCCCCTCCTTTTGACCAATCCGAATAGCCCGACTATCAAATAGCCAGGCCTTTTTCTGTGAAAAACGTCTCAACGCTTTTCATAAAAAGTGGGTGTGACCGCTTGTGGTCAGCAAAACAGTCATGACCGTTTTTTATTATTGTTCCCTGATAATATCGATAATATTATCTTTTTGAATTTTTCTCAGTGGGATCAGAACTGCTAAAAAACTGATGAACAAAGCGGAAACAAACGTAATGATACAAGCTTCATAGGGGATCATCCATTCGATCCTCACGATACCAGAAACAGCCAAATAGATAATATAAGAAAGTATACAACCGAAAAAGATCCCTTGCAAACTTCCCGAAAAACCGTAAATCAACGCTTCATAGATGATCATTTTTTTCAAATCCCTTTGCGACATGCCTATCGATTTTAACGCAGCCAATTCTTTTCGCCTGATGATAATGCTGATCGTAATCGTATTGAGGATATTGAGACTGCCAATCAAAGAAATGACCGCAATAAAACTATAGACCAGCACTTTTATTACCAGCTCTGAATCCCTCTTTACTTTATTCTCATCCATGTGATTCGCAATGGTAATGGAGTGTTTGATTCCGACAGTCTGCTTGATGTCAGCAACAGTAGCAGAAGACTGAGTCGTATCCTTCAAATTGATTTCAAAACGGTCGTCCTGTTCCTTCACTTCGGAAATATTTTCAAGCGACTTCAATCGCTCCAAAATTTGCTGTCTTTCTACGGAAGAATCCTCTTTATCCTGTTCCAGATAGATGGTCAGATCCGATGTAGCGGATAAATTTTTCACATATTTAGATGCAAAGGCGATATCCATCAAAGACGAGAAAGTAATAAACAATACGCTGGATATAATGATTGATAGAATCGTAATGGTATAACGATTTTTATTTCTTTTGATATTTTTCAAGGCCAGGCTCAAAGGAAAAGAGAAAGGCTTTTTCAACACATTTTTGTTATGTTTTTTGATCGCCTCTTTCTTAATGGATAACCTGCTGCTGATTGCCAGCAAAGGGGATATTCTGCCAGCAAAAAAAGCCGGGTAATAACTGGACCCTAAGACGGCCGTCAGGGTAATGATCGAACTGATGAATAAAATCTGCCAATCGATATGAAAAAAAGAAACAGCTGCACTATCTTCTAAAAGGATCGAGAAAATGAATTGAAGAGCAGCAACCCCTAATATGCTGCATACTAGCCCAATCGGTATGGCGATGACAGCCATCACAACAGCTTCTCTCATCACAATTTGTCTAATTTGCTTTCGTGTAGCACCGATGCTTCGGAGCAAGCCGAATTGCTTCATCCGCTCTACAACGCTGATTTGAAAAGCATTGTAAATCACAACAACCGTCGCGATCACAACAATACTGACGACGATGACGAGCATGGCGAAAATCGATTGGTTCGATCCCGGTTTCAAAACTTTGATCAATTCGTCATTGATCACAATATTCTCGTCTTGCGTAAGTGATTTTATTTCCTCTACAACCTCTTGAAAGTCCGCTTTCTCGTTTATTTCGAGTAAAATCCTGCCTTCGCCAATAGCGAAATCACGTTTATAGGTTAAGAAACGGCCCACTTTATTCTTCTGAGTGAACGCGCGATTATCCAGCAAACCAACCAGTTGATAGGTTTTGCCATCCAATTCAAATGAGTCGCCGATCTGAAGACCCTTTTTTATAAAAGGAAGCACCCATGAATCGACAACTGCTTCCTGATCATTGGTTGGTAATTTACCATCAGCGAGGCTGTACGTTAAAAACTCCAAGGCGCGATGATCGGCGAAATTCATTTGCACCGAAACTTCTCCAACTGGCACAATGTTGCCTTGAGACATCAAACCAAACGATTCAATCTGGGGATTATATTTGATTTTATTTAATAACGCATTATCGTAATTGGAAATACCGACATGAAAAGAATGCCCGTTTATCTTTTTAATGTTCTCAATTTGGGAGATTTGTGATCCTTTCATAAAAAGGCCGATCGTGGAAATTAACGCTACCGAGAGTATGATTCCGACCAAGGTCAAAATGGTTCGTTTTATATTTCCTTTTAAATACTTGCTGCTTAATTGTTTATAACTACTGATCAAAATCATTCACCTCCAGTCTTTTGGCTAATTCGCAGCAAGCCGTTGATCTGAAATGATCGCACCGTCTTCTATCGTAATAACACGGTCAGAAGCCGATGCAATGGTAAGATCGTGCGTAATCAATACGATGGTTTGATTGTATTTTTTTGCAGTCAATCTTAATAATTCCATGACTTCCTTCGTATTTCGCGTATCCAGATTACCTGTGGGTTCATCCGCCAGAATCAAATGCGGCCGATTAATTAAGGCCCTACCGATGGAAACTCGTTGCTGTTGGCCACCCGATAGTTCGGAAGGCAAGTGGTCTTTTCGTTCATGGAGCCCCAGGATTTCAATAATTTCATCCAAATACGTCATATCGATCGGTTCGTCGTCCAATAACATGGGCAACGCGATATTTTCCTGGACATTCAATACGGGAATCAAATTAAAGAACTGAAAAATAAACCCGACTTTTCTTCTTCTGAATATCGAAAGCTCATCATCTGTATAATCATAAAGATTATGGTCCCCAATAAATACTTGCCCTGAACTTGGCCGATCCAACCCTCCTAAAATATGCAGCAGTGTACTTTTTCCAGAGCCGGAAACACCTACGATTGAGACAAACTCTCCTTGCTGAATAGAAAGGTCAATCCCTTTTAACGCATCTACCCTGTTGTTGCCTTCCCCATAACTTTTTACTACGTTTTCCATCCGTACAACTTCCATACAGCTCATCCTCTCATCACTCAAACTCAATCTTGTACATCTACAAAATTTACTTTGTCTGCGCTATCTGCATAAACGTTCCCGATTTCCTGTAAGACCTGGTTCACGTTATCTTTATTCTTATAATCGAAGCCGCCATTTCTAAACTGGATCAAGGAGAGCGTTGACTCTGCTTCAGTTAATTGGTTGTAAGTTTTGTCGTCAACAATAACAAGATCCGCTTGTGGTATATACCCGATCCACATTTGATGGTTCACATACGCTACAGGTACCATCTGACCGTTCAAATCGATTTGGTTATTCTTCATGTCTGCATCACTTATAGAGTAAAACAGATTTTGACCATTCGATAATTCTTTGATGCTGGTAACAGGGACTGAAATAATAGACATGCTGTCTGGATCTTGTCTGGCTCTGAGAATCCCCTTCTTGACGAATTGCTCAGCTGTAGATCGATTCACAACCGAATACTTAATATCTCGGCTATCAAATTCTTGACCCGTTTCTTTCTGACCTTGCTCTGTCAATTTCGTGATTTTTGTTGTTGTAACCAATTTCAGTTTATAGTCGCTTGTATGTTTGGTGTTATCTTTATACAACTCTTTGACCTTATTCGTATCTTTCTCTGTGCCGATAACGAGAACTCCATTGACCGGTTGCGATGGACCTTCTACATATCGTTTTACGCCAAACCCTATGCCTACAAAAAGAGCGATAACCAACACGAAACCTATTATTTTTTTCATCTGAACATCTCCTTGAAAATGATTTATGTCTGGATTATAGACGAGACTCTCATGCAAATGAATGACTCCTATCTAACGATTTCGCCCTCTCTCTTACATTTTAGTAAGAAATCAAATAAAAAGGCTGTCCCTCAGTCATTGTTCATGACTTTTGGGACAGCCTCTTTACATTCGTATAAAAGATTAAACAGGAAGCGTCACTCTGTAACCTGGTTGGTTCTTAGGATGGTTTTGATTCACGAACACACCACGGTCATTTTTCAACACGATCACTTCAAAGAATGGACGGAAACGATCTTCCGAAATACCAAATGCAGTCAAGAACTTGCCAAACAGCTCTTGCTCTTCACGCTCAGGTTGGCCATCTGCCAGAGAGGAATCAATCAGGTTAACCAGGATGCACATTTTTTGAGCATCTGTGAGCAATGGAGTTACTTCGCTCAGGAATTTCTCGATGGAGTTATTGCGTGTATATTTCATTGCGTTATCGAGCAACTGTCTGTTATTAGCACCGACACCAATCACGCCGTTGCTTTCTTCGCCGCCCAATACAGCAAGCAATTGACCGATTTCCTCGTGGTCCATTTCTCCATCTGATTTCATCATGTAGAGCAAGGAACATGCGAATCCAAAATGAGGGGTCATTTCTTCCCCTTTGTCTGTCTTAAACATATCAAACAAGCCCACGCAAAATACCTCCTATGTATGCCAAGATAGTATAATTTTACTATTCGCTGGATATTGTTAGCAACACTTGTCAGGGTAAGCAATTTTTCAGCAAACAAAAAAGAAGTGCCAGCCTGCGCGCCGACACTTCCTATTCTAGCTCTTATTGCAATTGTTGTACGTGATAGCCCTTGGCTTTCAAATGATCGATAACCATACCTTTCATCGAGAAGTGGGCAGCACCGACCACGACGAATGAAGTCGTTTCCCCTTCTTTCTCCAACACTTCTGCCAGTTTCATAGCCATGTTTTTGTCTCGCTCACCGAGCAGACGCTGATTCACTTCGCCTTCACCGAAATCACCATGCGTCGTCATGATCTGGGTAAAGCCATTCAGATCTCCTTCTACCCATTCTGTCTGCATGTCTTTTAAGAGCTTTGCGCTTTCCTCCAGCCCTTTTTCGGCCATAGCGCTATCTAAAATGATGTTCAATTCTTTCTCCTGCTGTTCTGCCGGGACACCGGACAGCAAGTCTGCTTGCAGCTTAATCCCTTCCAGCTCGTTGATCGGCTTCTCATCCAGCATCGCCTTCGTCAGGAAGTATCTGTCGATTCCGGATAGCATCGCAAACTGAACATCCGTTTCACTGTCTACGTAGCCAAGCGTTGGCACAGACAACGAAACAGCAAACGGCTTGTAGGCGTCAAAAGAATTGGCTGGTAGTTGCAGCTTGGCAAGTAATGTTTGCACCTTTTGGTACGTCTCAGCGGATACATGGTCCTTCAATGTGGTGCCATCCGTATATACCATCTTTTGTGTTAGATAGTCATTGTCACCGTTGATAATATCGGCTTCCACCCACAGTTCATCCGACTCTTCATACGCTTCCCGGATGTCTTTTTGCATCGGGTACATATCTGCGATTCCCATGTGAATCGAGCCAAGCAAGTACATGGTGTT
>NZ_JABSUZ010000040.1:0-50290 GCF_013284345.1 Brevibacillus sp. MS2.2 | reverse complement strand
TCGATATGAATTTTTATATTTCGTTCGGTGGTCCGCTTACATTCAAAAATGCCAAGCAGCCAAAAGAAGTAGCAGCGAAGGTACCGCTAGACAAGCTGTTGATAGAGACAGATTGCCCATATCTCACTCCGCATCCTTTCCGTGGAAAGCGAAATGAGAGTGGATATGTGCGTTACGTCTGTGAAGAAATGGCGAACATTCATGGGTTGTCTTACGAGGAAATGGCACAAATTACCGCAGACAACGCCACACGTCTTTTTCGCATGAACGGTTAATAAAAACGGGAAATCACGATTCATCACGTGATTTCCCGTTTTTTTGTGTGAAGTAACCGGGTTCTACTCTATTTTGTCGACGCATACGATGAACAATGTGTCGAACGATTATTGTCCATCCGACATGGCTTCTCGACAGGTTTCTGCTACCATTCGCCACGCCTATTTTGCTAGTCTGATACCATTATCGTTTCAGCCAAGAGGGAGGGTAAATTTGACAAAGCCGGGAAAGTGAAATACAATCAAAGCCGACCTTGTGAAGTACCGGCCACTTCCAGAATATTAGTGCAATTACATCGACCCTTACCTGGCTAGACAAGAAGAGCCTTGCGCTTTTCTAGGAAAAGGAGTGTGGGAAATGGAGTTACGCGCGATATGGGAAAGGTATAAGAATCGGGGGCTAGTCATGTTTGGCTGCCTTGCTCTTGTGCTCGTTCCCATGATTGGCTATTTCTCTGCCCAGGCTACTCAGCCAAAACAGGTCACTTTTTCGTTGGACGGAGAAAGCAAGACGGTCGCTACAAAAGCCAAGACCGTTGAGCAGTTCTTAACCGAGCGGAACATTACGGTAACGGAAAAGGATTCCCTTCAACCGACACCTGAGACGAAGCTAAAAGACGGAGCACTCATTACTTTATATACGACCTGGTCCATACCAATCCAGGTTGACGGGCAGAAAAAAACGATAGAGACACTTAGTCGTGATGTTGCTGGTGCGTTGAAGGACGGCGGCATCGTGCTAGGTGAGAAGGACCGGGTAGAACCGGCATTGACCGCTACACTTACCAAGGACTCCTCGATCAGCGTAAAGCGGGTTGTTGAGAAAATGGTAAAAGTCGATGAGCGAGTCAACTTTCAAGAAATACGCAAAAATGATCCAGCGCTGGAAAAAGGTAAGACTCGCGTATTACAGAGCGGGCAAGAAGGTAAGGCAATTGCACACTATAAGCTAGTCATGGAAGATGGAAAAGAAGTCTCCCGTGATCTGGTCAAAAGAGATGTACTTGTACCGAAGAAAGATAATGTCGTAGCCGTGGGTACCGCAATCCCAACGTTGCAGAAAAAGGGTCAACCAGATCGGGTCCTGGTTGCTTCAGCAGCGGGTCCGGTCTCGCGTGGTGGAAAAGTGTTTAGGCCGAAAAAAGTACTGAACGGGGTTACCCTGACTGCATATACTCCTTCGGGAGGTGGCAAACACCCAAGCTCTCCAGGATATGGACGCACATCGACAGGGGTAAAAGCCAAGGCAGGTCACACAATCGCTGTAGATCCTAAAGTCATTCCGTATGGATGGTGGGTGTACATTGAAGGTGTTGGGTATCGTCGAGCTGAAGATACGGGTGGTGCCATGAAAGGTGGCAAAATCGACGTATTCGTAGGCACGGAATCCGAGGCGAGGAAATTCGGTCGTAAGCGAAACAAAACTGTATATATCATTGGACCACAGAAGCCTTAGGACAGGAGCGATTGCTCCTGTTCTTCTGTTTCCTCCATGGTTATTGTGATAAGCTGTTTGTTAGTTAGACGATCCTGTTTTACCAAATGTTACATGTATTTTTTGCTTTGGGTACGGTTTTTTTTGGAACACTAGTATCGTACCGACTTTGTACGAAAGTGGGAGCACATGATGAAGATCAAGGAAGTCATCGTGGTCGAAGGACGAGACGATACCGCAGCAATCAAACATGCGGTTAATGCCGATACGATTGAAACTGGCGGTTCTGCCATTCATAAAAGAACGATTGAAAAAATCAGGCTGGCGCAACAAAAACGCGGTGTTATTATTTTTACAGACCCCGATTATCAAGGGGAGCGCATCCGAAAAATTATCAGCAAGTCAGTTCCAGGCTGCAAGCACGCATTTATTACCCAGGAGGACGGGACCAAAAAGGGCGACATCGGCGTTGAGAACGCGACACCTGACGTGATTATTCGTGCGCTCTCAGAAGTACGTACCGAAATGGCGGAAACGGCTGGAGAGATTACCTCTGACGATCTGTTGGCAAATGGCCTGACGTCCGGAGTAGATGCCAAAGAACGCAGAATTAAGCTGGGAGAAGCATTGGGGATCGGATACGCCAACGCCAAGCAAATGCTGCAGCGGCTCAATGCCTTCCAAATCAGTCGAGCAGAATTCGAAGCGGCCATTACGGCCATCAACAAAGAGAGGGAGTAAGCCATGACCCAAATAGCGGGCAAGGATATTGCCACACCTACGCGCACAAAAGAAATATTGGAGAAGTACGGCTTTGCTTTTAAGAAGAGTTTGGGCCAGAACTTCCTGATAGACACCAATATTTTACATAACATTGTTTCAGAGGCAGACCTTACCAAGGAAAAGGGAGCGATTGAAATCGGGCCCGGTATCGGTGCGTTGACGGAGCAATTGGGACGAGCAGCCAAAAAAGTGATGGCGATCGAAATCGACCAGCGTCTTCTGCCTATTTTGCAGGACACGCTGTCACCCTATGAAAATATTGAAGTCGTTCATGGGGACGTACTGGAGCTGGATTTGAAGAAGTTAATAGAAGAAAAGATGACAGGAGTGGAAAAGCTGAGCGTAGTGGCGAATCTGCCTTACTATGTGACGACACCGATCCTGATGAAGCTGCTGGAAGAGAGATTGCCTCTCGAGAACATCGTGGTCATGATTCAAAAGGAAGTGGCAGAGAGAATTGCAGCCAAACCAGGAACGAAAGACTATGGCTCTCTTTCAGTCGCAGCTCAATTCTATGCAGACACAGAAGTAGCAATGATAGTGCCTGCAAGTGTGTTCATTCCGCGTCCGAATGTCGACTCGGCAGTGATTCGCTTAAAGGTAAGAGATCGTCCGCCAGTGGAAGTAGACGACCAGGATGTGTTTTTCCGGGTGGTACGCAGCTCGTTTGCACAGCGCCGTAAGACGTTGTTGAACAACCTAATGAACGGACTGTTTCCTAAAACCCAAAAGGATGAAGTAATACAGATGCTCACTGACATCGGGATCGATCCAACCCGGCGTGGTGAAACACTCAGTTTGGACGAATTTGCCCGCCTAGCGAACGAAGGTATGCGCCGCGGACTGATTACGTAAATCGTGTAGACAACCCCCTTATTTTTGGGCGTGATCCCCCAAGAATGGGGGTTTTTGCGTGTTTATGCCCTTTATGCATAACATTTGACAAATATCTACGTTTTTTATGAAAAAAACCCCGTTGACAAAATATCTGCAGGGTTGCTATAATTTTTTATTTCTTTGACAAAATATAAGGGAGCTGTTATAATAGATGTAAGCGAGGTGGATGGAACAATGGCAAGAAACGCGTTACTTGACATTAAACGCAGTTTAGACGGACACATTGGTGAGCGCATCCTGCTGAAGGCTAATGGCGGTCGCCGCAAAACCGTTGAACGTAGTGGCATCCTCGAAGAAACTTACCCATCTGTGTTTGTGGTAAAGCTGGATGACGATCAACTCTTTGAGCGGGTATCTTACAGCTATGCTGACATCTTGACGGAAACAGTAGAATTGACGGTGTGCCGCGAAAACGAGCACATCCGCATCACATTTGTACAACAGTAGAGCCCTTTTGGGTTCTACTGTTTTGTTTTTTATATCGAAAAGCTCTGAACATTTGGTTGAGGCAATAAAAAGAACGGTATAGAGCACACTAAGTCTGTCAACGAGAAGGAGGGTGCTATGGGTCGCAAACGAGGACTGATGTCAGAGCAGTTTAAGATGGAACTGGCCAAAGAGCTTGGGTTTTACGATACGGTAAAAGCCGAGGGTTGGGGAGGCATCACGACACGGGACGCGGGTAACATGGTCAAGCGCGCTGTTCAGCTTGCTGAGGAAGCATTAGCCGCTAAGCGATTGTAGCGTTTGGTTTGATCGTACAGGCGTTTCTCACCATATAAACACTCGTTGACAAGGCCGGGGCATCCCCGGCTTTTTTCTATAAAGAGAGCTGAATTTTCGAAATACCCATAATGATCTCGATCCTATTCTTTTTAATTGATCAAGTGGCATGGGTGAGTTTGCCTATGCTACAATAAGAGACTAGGAAATTTAGAAAGTAGGCAGAGGTGAACTACGTGCGTATCTCGGTCAAAGCTCCGGCCAAAATTAATTTGACTCTTGACGTGCTTGCCAAACGGCCGGACGGTTATCACGAAGTAGAAATGGTGATGACAACCGTAGACTTGGCAGATCGTGTGGACATGACTCTACGCGAAGATGGTGAGATTACGCTGGACTGTTCTGCCAGCTTCGTACCGGATGATATCCGTAACCACGCATATAAAGCGGCAACGCTCATGAAAGAAAAATTTCAAGTACGCCAGGGCGTACACTTGTATATCGATAAGCAAATTCCGGTTGCGGCTGGATTGGCAGGTGGCAGTAGTGATGCAGCGGCAACACTACGCGGCTTGAACCAATTGTGGAATCTCGGGTTGACCAGAGATGAGCTGGCTAAAATCGGCGCGGAGATTGGCTCTGATGTGCCATTTTGCGTTTATGGAGGAACAGCACTGGCGACGGGGCGTGGCGAACAGATTGCGCATCTGGGAGCTCCTGCACCGTGCTGGGTCATTCTAGCCAAGCCGCCTATCGGAGTATCTACCCCGGATGTATACGGAAACCTGCGTGTGGCTCAGATCGATAATCATCCCGATACCAAACAAATGCTGCAAGCCATCGCTACCCAAGACTTTTCACTCATGTGCCAATCTCTTGGGAATGTGCTGGAGAACGTCACGCTCTCGCTCCATCCACAAGTAAAACAGATCAAGGATCTCATGATCGCTTCGGGGGCAGATGGTGTCCTGATGTCTGGCAGTGGCCCTACTGTGTTTGCTCTTGTGCAAAAGGAAGCGAAAGTACATCGGATTTACAATGCGTTGCGAGGTTTTGTCAAAGATGTGTTTGTTGTCCGAATGTTAGGCGCTCAAGATGGGGAAATACTTGCATAAACCCGTATGGAAATGATACATTAACAGCATAATATTCGGTTTTGGAGGAAGAGCCATGAAGAAATTGCGCAGAAGTGCACGTCTGGTTGACATGACGCAGCACTTGCTCGCCCATCCCCATACGCTGACTCCTCTCACTCTGTTCGCGGAACAATACGGCGCAGCGAAATCATCCATCAGTGAAGACTTGTCTATCATCAAAGAGGCTTTTGAAGTCCAAGGGGTAGGCTTGTTGAAAACGGTGGCGGGAGCGGCAGGCGGAGTGAAGTATATTCCACAGGTCAAAACGGAAGAGGCCCTTCACTTCATGCGCGAACTGATCGGTCAACTCGCTAATCCAGAGAGACTTTTGCCAGGTGGATACTTGTACATGTCCGACATTCTCGGAAATCCACAAACGATGGCGAAGATCGGAAAGCTCTTTGCAACCGCTTATGCGGATAAAAATGTGGATGTCGTCATGACGGTGGAAACAAAGGGGATTCCACTTGCGTATGCGACGGCTATGTTTTTGAATGTGCCTGTTGTGATTGTGCGCCGTGACAACAAGGTGACGGAAGGTTCAGTAGTGAGCATTAACTATGTATCGGGTTCCAGTAAACGAATTCAAACCATGTCACTCGCTCGCCGCGGTTTGGCCGAGCAGTCTCGTGTCCTCATTGTGGACGACTTTATGAAAGCTGGCGGGACATTGCGGGGCATGATTGATCTGTTGCAGGAATTCCGTGCAACCGTAGTAGGATGCGGCGTACTGGTAGAAACGACGGCGGATGTTTCTGAGCGTTTGGTAGATGAGTATGTATCGCTTGCAAAACTTCAGGATGTAGACTTCAAGGGCAAGCAAATTGAAATAGAGCTGGGCAGTTTTTTTGAAAATAGAGGGGAGTAGATAAGCATGGCAATCTCTTTTGTTTCAACTGACAAGGCTCCTGCCGCTATTGGTCCTTACAGCCAAGCTGCGAAGGTAGGTCCATTTCTTTTTGCATCGGGTCAAATTCCGCTTCGTGCAGACGGCACTTTGGTAGAAGGTGACGTCGTGGAGCAAACCCATCAGGTTTTTTCCAACATTCAAGCGGTACTGGCAGAAGCCGGTGGCAACCTGACGAACGTAGTGAAGGCGACTGTATTCATCAAGGATATGAATGATTTTGGTCAACTGAACGAAGTGTACGGCCAATATTTTGGCGATCACAAGCCAGCTCGTTCCACTGTAGAAGTGGCACGTCTGCCGCGTGATGTAAAAGTCGAAATCGAAATCGTAGCTTATATCG
Organism: Brevibacillus sp. MS2.2; assembly: GCF_013284345.1. Lineage (NCBI taxonomy): Bacteria > Bacillati > Bacillota > Bacilli > Caryophanales > Paenibacillaceae > Brevibacillus > Brevibacillus sp. MS2.2. Next base: position 43,791 of record NZ_JABSUZ010000040.1, on the reverse strand, counting down.
AATAGAAAAAAATGGAAAACAGCCTGATGCCACGCGCATTGGGCTGTTTTTTGTACTTGCGGAAAATGTTTCCAAAAAATGACATATAAACATATTTATATATTTTTTCAAAAATTGCATAATGATAAGCAGGAATATTTACCCAGCGGGTGGAAATAATCCTAAACGCGTTACATAGATAAAGGGAGTGAACTAGATGGAAGTAACAGACGTAAGACTTCGCCGAGTGAATACGGATGGTAGGATGAAAGCGATTGCATCCATTACAATCGACCATGAATTTGTGGTTCATGATATCCGTGTCATTGACGGAAACAATGGTATGTTTGTAGCTATGCCGAGCAAGCGTACACCAGATGGAGAATTCCGTGATATTGCACATCCGATTTCTTCAACTACCCGTGAAAAAATCCAGGCAGCAGTACTCACAGAATACGACCGCGTAGGTCAAGAGGAAGAAAGCACTATCGAAGCTGGTGCTTAAAAACACACAAAGCACCCTGTCACTTGCGGCAGGGTGCTTCGGCGTCCGTTAACCATAACATTTTTTTAGATCGTTTAAAATAATTTCTCGGTCCATTCCTTCCCCGATGAAGACAGCTACCATTTTCGGTCCGAAATTTTCAAAAGGGAACAGGAGCACCTGATTATCGGTATGCTGAAACGAGATCAGCTCGGGCTTTCCGTGGAATTGAACGTAGCCTTTTGCTCGATAGACGTTTTTGGGGAGATCGTATAGAAAGTCCTCGAATTTTTTCGCGTCTACGGGTCCGGTGAATACATAGGAAAACGTTTCGATACTATTGTAGAGAGAGGGCTGGCTTGTTTTTAGGCCAAGGGATTGCTTGAGCCTGTCCATCGTGGACATTCGGCCGATGCTTTTCTGTACGGCAATGGGGCGGTTTGGTTCGTTGTCTGGCGATCGCTCATGAACGGTGCGTTTGACAGACAAAAGCCGGGAGACTTCTATTTCAGCCTGAACAGTAGCGTGTATGGATGCAGTTGGATTGATTTCACTGAGCTTTTGACGAACCCGCTCTATGACATCAGGACTGGTCAAATCGGTTTTGTTCAAAAGAAGCAGGTCTGCGTAACGCACTTGGTTTCGAATCGTTTTGACCAGAGTGGAAGTCGAGGAGAATCGTGAGTTGAGATCCAGAAAGCGAGAGGCGTCGACAACACTAATGGTCCCTTTTAACTCCAGTCGATCATACAGCTCTGGATGAGTAATCGTATCGATGACATCAAGTGGATCGGCTACGCCAGTAGTCTCGATGAGGATTCGGTCTGGCGCAATGGCGTTCATAATATCTTTCAAGCCCTCCGTTAGCTCGCCCTTGATCGAGCAGCAGATGCAGCCATCGAGCATTTTTTTGACAGGAAAGCCGAAGCCTTGCAATTGTTCCCCGTCAATATCTTCCTCCCCCATTTCATTCATCAAGACGACGACTTTCTGGTCTGTGATGCGCAAATGAGTCAGCCACTTTTGCAAAAGGGTGGTTTTTCCACTACCTAAATACCCAGTCAGCAAGTATACCTCCGCGCTCATCTTATCCTACCTCCTTCAAATAACCCCTTTCGCCCAACAATATATCACATTTCTGTCAGAAAATTAAATGTTGTCTGCCATGTGTCTAACTACTGGCAATGCAAGGAATCAGGGATAATCCTGTATCGATTGTCTTGAAATTCACATATGAATTAGGATATAGTCATTGTGGAACTTCTACGATGGAGGGTTGACATGTCTAAGATCCATGCCGTGGTTCTGGCTGCTGGTCAGGGTACGCGGATGAAATCGAAGCTGTACAAAGTCCTGCACCCTGTGTGCGGAAAGCCTATGGTTCAGCATGTAGTCGATACGATGGCGTCCATGCAGGTTCAGGATATCGTTGTCGTCGTAGGTCATGGTGCTGACGCTGTCCGTGCCAAGCTAGGCGAGGACGTTACTTATGCACTGCAAGAAGAACAGTTGGGAACGGCACATGCCGTTTCGCAAGCAGCGCCGTTTTTACAGGATAAAGAAGGAACTACGTTTCTTTTATATGGAGACGTTCCCCTCTTGTCAGCGACTACGTTGTCGGCCTTGCTGACCTATCACGAGGAGCAGCAAGCGGCTGCAACTGTATTAACCGCCGTATTACCTGATGCAACAGGTTATGGGCGTATCGTGCGCAATGAGGCGGGCGAAGTATTGCGAATCGTGGAACATAAGGACGCTACGGAAGCGGAACGGGCGATCAGAGAAATTAATACGGGCATATACTGCTATGACAACCGAAAATTATGGAAAGCCTTGGCGGAAGTGAAAAATGACAACGCACAAGGCGAATACTATGTAACAGACGTTGTCGGTATTTTGCGTGATGCAGGTGAAAAGGTAGTTGCATACGAAGCGATTGATCCAGAGGAAACAATGGGTGTGAACGATCGTGTACAGCTATCGGAAGCAGAAGCCTACATGAAAAAACGTATTATGACTGGTCACATGCGAAATGGTGTGACAATCATTGATCCAGCTTCTACGTACATCGAAGCTGATGTGAAGATTGAGGCAGATACCGTGATCCACCCAGGCTCTTTCCTGCGTGGACAAACAACCGTTGGAGCTGATTGTGTAATCGGCCCCCAAGCAGATCTGACGAATGTGGAAGTAGCGAGTGGCGTGACCATTTCTTACTCAGTGATGGTTGATTCAAGTGTGGAAAGCGATTCATCTGTAGGGCCATTTGCTTATGTTCGACCAGGATCGCAGATTGGAAGCAATGCCAAAATCGGTGATTTCGTGGAATTGAAAAATGCGAAAATTGGTGACGGTACGAAGGTTCCTCATCTCAGCTATGTAGGGGATGCGGAGATCGGAGACGGAGTCAATATTGGCTGTGGAACGATTACCGTCAACTACGATGGCGCAGTGAAGCATAAAACAACAGTAAAAGATGGAGCATTCATCGGATGCAACAGTAATCTGGTTGCGCCTGTTACAGTTGGACAAAATGCTTATGTAGCTGCAGGATCGACTATTAATCAAGATGTGCCAGATAATGCGCTTGCGATCGCACGTGAGCGTCAAGTAAATAAAATCGATTACGCGAACAAAATGCCTCGCAAGGGCAAAAAGCAATCATAACGGGAGGTTCTTGAGAAGATCATGGCTAACTACCGCGACCCAAAACTGAAGGTATTTACGTGCAACGCAAACCCGGAACTGGCAAAAGAAATCGCCGAACACATCGGTGTACCACTCGGAAACGCACAAGTAGTGCGCTTTAGTGATGGCGAATGCCAACTCAAACTCAATGAAAGCGTTCGCGGTTGTGACGTATTTGTCATTCAGCCAACATCTGCTCCCGTTAATGAGCATCTGATGGAGCTTTTGGTCATGGTCGATGCATTGAAACGCGCTTCGGCTAAGAGTATTAACGTAGTAATTCCTTACTACGGTTACGCTCGTCAAGATCGTAAAGCACGTGCACGTGATCCAATTACGGCCAAGCTGGTTGCAAACCTGATCGAGACTGCAGGTGCACAACGTGTGATTACGATGGATCTGCACGCAACACAAATCCAAGGCTTCTTCGATATTCCAGTGGATCATCTGCTGGGTGTGCCTATCTTGGGTAAACACTTCTCTGAAAAAGGTCTGAAAGATATCGTTGTCGTATCCCCAGACCACGGTGGAGTAACTCGTGCTCGTAAATTGGCAGAACGTCTGGAAGCGCCTATTGCCATTATTGACAAACGTCGCCCAGAACCAAACGTAGCCGAAGTAATGAACATCGTAGGTAACATCGAAGGCAAAACAGCGATCATCATCGACGATATTATCGATACCGCTGGAACGATCACACTGGCTGCAAGTGCACTTGTAGAAGCAGGCGCACGTGAAGTATATGCATGCTGCACGCACCCGGTTCTGTCCGGTCCTGCTATCGAGCGTATTGCTAACTCGAAGATCAAGGAACTGATTGTGACCAACTCGATCCCGCTGACCGAAGAACAAATTATCGATAAGATTACCGTTCTTTCCGTAGCGCCAATCATTGGTGAAGCAATCATTCGTGTTCACGAAGAGCTTTCCGTAAGCAAATTGTTCGATTAAAATACCAATCCCCCTATTAGGGGATTGAACTAAACCTCCGATGGACAAGCTAGAGAGGAAACTTTTACTAGCGGTCCGAAGGAGGTTTTTTTGTGGAGCAATTACAGGCACAGTCTCGTGAAAAAAAGACAGGTAATGCTGTAAAGGTACTGCGCAAGGAAGGTTGGGTTCCTGGTATTATGTACGGCAGCGAAGTGGGCAATCAGCCGATTCAGCTCAAAGGAAGAGAGCTGGATGCTGCCCTGCGTCACCAGACGACGAACAAGCCATTCCGGTTGAGTGTAGACGGGGACACGCACGATGTCATGGTATATGAGCTGCAACGGCATCCTTTACAGGGGAACATTTTGCATGCAGATTTTAAGAAGATCAATATGAATGAAAAAATACACACGTCCGTTCCTGTCCTCATGACAGGAGATCCAGAGCTGGGTGTAGCTACCCTTATCCGCCACAGTGTGGAAGTGACGTGCTTGCCAGGTAATATACCAGAGTCGTTCCTGGTAGATGTCGACGGGTTCAATATCGGCGATGTCGTTTTGGTAGCGGATCTGACGGTCCCACCAGGAGTGGAGCTGGGGCTTGATTCCACGGAAGTGCTGATCAGTGTCTTGCCGGTTAAGGCCAAGTCCGAAGAATCGATTGATGCGGAGCAAGAAGCAGAAGCAGTGGCCGAAAAAGCAGGAACCGCTAACGAATAAAATCATGGCAGGAAAAAGAAAGGGCGAGGTGATTTCATCTCTGCCCTTTTCCTTTTGTTCAGGTGACCATTCGAGTACAATGGGAAGAGAGTAGGAGGGAATAAGCGTGAAAGTCATAATCGGATTGGGTAATCCAGGCAAAAAATATGAAGACACCAGACATAATGCTGGCTTTATGGCCATAGATAAGATTAGCGACAAATGGGGAATTCCTGTTACGCAAAACAAATTTCGTGCACTCGTGGGCGAAGGCCGAATCGAAGGCGAGAAGGTACTGCTTGTGAAGCCGCAGACGTACATGAACCTCTCCGGTGAATCCGTAGCGGAAGTCCTCAAGTTTTACAAGCTGATTCCGGACGATCTCGTCGTCATCTACGATGATCTTGATTTGCCGACTGGACATCTTCGTCTGCGAGAAAAAGGCAGCGCTGGTGGGCACAACGGCATCAAGTCGATGATTCAGCATTTGGGCACACAGGAGTTTAAACGAATCAAGGTCGGAATCAGTCGTCCTGAACCAGGGCGTAGCGTCAGCGACTATGTTTTGAATACGTTTCCAGTGGCGGAAAGATCCGACATTCAAGAAGCAGTGAGCTTGGCTGCTGATGCATGCGCCATGTGGACAAGAGAGTCGTTTTTAAAGGTCATGAACCATTACAACAGCTTGAAGAAGTAGTATGATTTCCCACCCAATCGTCCATACTAACCGATAGGAACAGTATGGGGGTGGTATGTGCATGAGCATACGCTATACATGTCGTTGCTGCGGCATGAAGATTGCAGAATTTGACGAATCGCAAGTAACAGAAGCGCAGCTCGGGTTTGATTCCTTGACCCCGGAGGAACGTGCTCTTATAATATCGAGAGAACAAAGTGGAGATACGGTCGTCAGCATCACGTGCGACTATTGCCGTGAAGCGCTGATTCAGCATCCAGAGCTTTCACTAGTCGGAAACCCACTTCAATAAGTGGATACGCATTAGGAAGGCTTGCACTGACAAGGCCTTAGCTTGGGGAGCTAAGGCTTCTTTTCGCATGGCTGACCTACGGTTGTTGTGAACGTAAGCGAGGCTCTGATTTTAGTTGACAGAAGAATTAGAGAGGGGATTAGTGAATGCAAGTCATCATTAACCCGATGAAACAGGACACGAACGTCGGGACAATCGTGGCTGGTTTGGAGAAGGGGCTACATGAGCAGCTTGTCTCTGGCTTAGCTGGTTCCGCCCGGCAAGTATTGATGGCGTCATTGCAACAAATGGCAGATCGTCCGGTCTGCGTAGTGACGCATAACATGTACCAAGCACAAAAAGTATACGAAGATTTGATCGAGTTGGTTCCCTCTGATCAGGTGTTGCTTTATCCCGGTAATGAGCTGATTGGCTCTGAGCTTGCCATTGCCAGCCCGGAAATGCTGGCGCAGCGAATCCATGTATTCAACCGTCTGGCCCAAGGCTTTACGGGTTTTTTGGTTGCACCATTTGCTGGCTTGCGTCGCTTGGTCGTTCCCCCGCAGGTATGGAAGGAAGCGCAAATTCAGTTGTCCGTCGGTGATGAGCTCGATATCGAATCCTTTTTACTCCGATGTATTGAGCTTGGCTATGAGCGAGTGGACATGGTTGAGCGCAAGGGAGAAATGAGTATTCGCGGTGGAATTATCGATCTGTATCCGATCGATTCGGAGTGGCCAGTTCGGATTGAGCTTTTCGATGTGGAGATCGACTCGATCCGTACGTTTGACATGCTCTCCCAACGATCATTGGAATCCGTTCAGACGTATATTCTCGGTCCGGCAAAAGAAATGATCGCTTCAACGCCGTTATTGCAGGAATCGGCTGTTCGCTTAGAACAAAAGCTGGGGGAAACCCTCGCCAATTTGAAGGATGGGGCTGCCAAGGAAAAAGTCATGGAGCGAATCGGCTCTGATGCGGAGAGAATGAAGCAGGGACAGCGTTTTGCACAGCTTTATTCATACATCTCTGTCATTTACCCGACCGGTGATACATTATTGTCCTATATGCCTTCCGATACCTTGTTGATCGTTGATGAGCCTTCCCGTGTGTTGGATACGGCAGCACAATTGCAAAAAGAAGAAGGGGAATGGCTGACAGGACGCATCATCCAGGGCGAATATATGTCCAATCTCAGCCTGTCGCGCACGTACGACGAGATCGTGTCGACGAAAAAGCGCCAGATCGTTTACCTCTCCCTATTTTTGAGACAATCACCGAAGACCCAGCCGCAAAACATCGTAAATCTGACTTGTCGTACCATGCAAAACTTCCACGGGCAGATGAACGTACTAAAAACAGAACTGGCTCGTTGGAAGAAGTCCCAGGATCAGATCGTCTTTGTCGCAGCTGATTTGGAGCGTGCGAAGCGACTGGAGCGTGTCCTGCATGACTACGAAATGGAAGCGGATGTTTTAACAGAAGCAGTGGAAACGGTGCCTCCTGGGCGTCCTACAATCATTTTAGGAAACCTCCAGACAGGCTTTGAGCTGCCGCTAAACAAGCTGGTTGTTATTACGGAAGGTGAAGTATTTACCGCGAAACAGCGCAAGGCACGCAAAGTTCAACAGACGATGAACAACGCGGAGCGTATCAAAAACTACCTCGAACTCAAGCCTGGTGATTTCGTCGTCCACGTCAATCACGGGATTGGAAAATACCTCGGAATTGAAACCAAGGAAATTCTCGGAATTCATAAAGATTACCTTCATATTCAATACGCCGCAGGAGACAGTCTGTTTGTTCCGATTGATCAAATCGACCATGTGCAAAAGTACGTGGCGAGCGAAGAGGCACAGCCGAAGATATACAGCTTGGGTGGCAGCGAGTGGAAACGCGTCAAAAACAAAGTCCAGTCATCTGTAAAGGATATCGCCGAAGATTTGATCAAACTGTACGCAGCCCGCGAATCGGCTGTCGGTCATACATTCTCTCCAGACACGACGGAGCAGCGTGAATTTGAGGCGATGTTCCCGTATCAGGAAACGCAAGACCAGCTCCGCGCGATTTCGGAAGTGAAAGCGGACATGGAGCGTAAACGTCCGATGGATCGCCTCGTTTGTGGGGACGTGGGTTACGGGAAGACAGAGGTTGCGATTCGTGCTGCCTTCAAGGCTGTCATGGACGGAAAACAGGTAGCCGTTTTGGTTCCTACTACGATTCTGGCTCAGCAGCATTACGAGACGTTCCGTGAGCGTTTTGCGGAATATCCGATCCGCGTGGAGGTATTGAGTCGATTCCGTTCGCGCAAAGAGCAGAATGCCACACTAAAAGGACTGAAGGAAGGCACAGTCGATGTCGTCATCGGTACGCACCGTCTGCTTTCCAAAGACCTGACATTCCGCGAGCTTGGTCTGTTAATCGTAGACGAGGAACAGCGCTTCGGTGTGAGCCACAAGGAAAAGCTGAAGCAGATCAAAACGAATGTGGATGTCATGACTCTGACCGCTACGCCGATTCCACGTACCTTGCACATGTCGATGCTCGGTGTGCGTGATTTGTCTGTCATCGAAACGCCGCCAGAAAATCGTTTTCCGGTGCAGACGTATGTGATGGATTACAGCCCTGCTCTCGTTCGCGAAGCGATTGAGCGTGAGATGGCTCGTGATGGGCAAGTGTTCTTCCTCTACAACCAAGTACAAGGAATCGAACAGATGGCGGAGCAGATATCTATGCTCGTTCCTGACGCACGCATCGCTGTAGCCCATGGGCAGATGAACGAAAGCGAGCTGGAAGGCGTCATTCTCGACTTTTTGGAAGGGAATTTTGACGTATTGGTCAGCACGACAATTATTGAGACTGGGGTGGACATCCCGAACGTCAATACGCTGATTATTTACAATGCAGATAAGATGGGCTTGTCCCAGCTATATCAGTTGCGTGGACGTGTAGGTCGTTCCAATCGAATTGCGTACGCTTACTTTACGTATCAACGGGACAAGGTGCTGACAGAGGTAGCGGAAAAACGTCTGCAAGCCATCAAGGAATTTACCGAGCTCGGCTCTGGTTTCAAGATCGCGATGCGAGACTTGTCCATTCGTGGAGCAGGTAATTTGCTGGGGGCCGAGCAGCATGGTTTTATTAATACGGTCGGATTCGACTTGTACAGCCAGATGCTGAAAGAGGCCATTGATGAGCTGAAGGGCGAAGTCAAACAAGAAATTGTCACACCTGTGGAGATCAATCTGCAACTGGATGCCTATATTCCGTCGATGTACATTACAGACAGCCGACAAAAAATCGAGATGTACAAAAAGTTTGTCGCGGTGTCTACCTTGGAAGACGTCGACGATTTGGCGGAGGAGCTGCTAGACCGTTTTGGACCAGTTCCGAAGCCGGTTGATAATCTGTTGACCATTTCCCGTTTGCGTGTGTATGCCCTGAAGCACCACATCACTGAAATTAGCCAAAAGAATCCAGACGAGATTAAATTGTTCCTGCACCCTAGTCAGAACAACAACATCGATGGTGGAGCTCTGTTTGCGCTTACCAGTAACTGGAGCAAGAGGGTTGGGCTGTCGGGTGGACAACAGATCACGATTGCTGTTAAAGTAAAGGGGTTAAAAGAAGATGAGGGCGTGCAGTTGGTTGAAAAGCTGCTGCGTCAATTTCACCAGGTGCGAAGAGACACCGGTACGGAGAGCCCTGTGTCTTAACTGACAAAATGGGCTTGCCCGGGAAGGGAGAACCTTATTTATGAAACGTTCTGTAGCGATTCTATCTTCGGCTGTTCTGGTCGTGGCACTCATGACTGGTTGCGGCGGAAAAGCAGAAGAAGCGAAACAAGACTCAAAAACTCCAGCGAATCAGACAGATGGCAGCAATCAAGCTGCTAATGATCCTTTGGTACAATTCCCTAAACTCACTCTGCCTTACACAGCCGACCAGAAAGCTGTCATTGTAGAGTATCAGGGGGGAACTGTAACAGGAAAAGAGTTCGAAGAGTTCCTGCGTGTTATTAACTTCATGAACCCACAACAAGGCACCATGATTGAAATGGCTGATAGCAACACACTGAAAGCTTATTCGCGTGAGTATACAGCTACCAAGGTTTTGGCTGGCCGTTCTGACGATGCCATGAAAAAAGAGTCCAAAGAACTCGCTGAGAAAACCTTCGAGAAAATCAAAACGCAGTACATGGGCTTTTTGGGCAAGGATGAAGCTCAGTTCAACAAGCTCATGGAAGGCCAAGGCGTAACGAAGGACATGATCGTCAATCAGATGGACCTGATCAACCAGTCCATCAATGTGATGAAAAAGAATATCGACGATGCTACGCTGAAGCAAACCTATGATCAAATGGACAAAGCTTCCCGTACCGTTGCTTCTGTTCGCCACATCCTGATCTCTACCGAAAAGCGCACACCAGAAGAGGCGTTAAAAATCTCCAACGACTTGGTAGCACGCCTCAAAAAGGGTGAAGACTTCGCGAAGCTGGCAACAGAGTTCACAGATGACCCAGGCAGCAAGCAGTCTGGGGGCTTGTACGAAAATGCGGATGTAACGCAATGGGTACCAGAATTTAAAGAAGCATCCCTGACGCAAAAAGTCGGTGAAGTTGGCCCGCCAGTAAAAACTGATTTTGGTTACCATATTATTAAGGTCGAGAATCGCAAAGAAAAGACCTTTGATGAGATGAAAGAACAGCTCCGCGCGAGTTCTTTGGAGAAAGCCTACGATGCTTTCGCCAAGAATGAGCTGGACAAGCTGATTACGAAATTCAACATCCCGCAGTCCAAAAATGATGCTCCGGCGAAGAAATAACAAGTCCGAAGAAAAACAGGGAATTCGTTTCCCTGTTTTTTCGTTTTCTCGCATATTCTTCAAACATGGGCAAATACTATTATCACTCGCTACCACCCGGGGGAGAGTAATTAAAGTAACTGGTAAAAATTGATACCATCACCCATAGTTAAAATTAGAATTTGAGGAAAAAATACAACTAACCTACCACCATCTATTCACTACCCACTTCTCAGGGAAAGCGAGGCAACAAGACATGAAAGCAACTGGTATCGTTCGTCGAATTGACGACCTCGGTCGGGTCGTGATTCCTAAGGAGATTCGTCGTACACTGCGCATTCGTGAGGGCGACCCGCTTGAGATTTTTGTGGATCGTGACGGAGAAGTCATTCTCAAAAAGTATTCACCGATTGGCGAATTGGGTGATTTTGCAAAAGAGTACGCGGACTCTTTGTATGAAAGCATGAATCATACCGTACTGATTTCAGACAGGGATAGTGTCATTGCTGTGGCGGGGGCCTCCAAAAAGGAATACTTGGAGAAACCAATTGGCAGTATTGTTGAGAAATGCTTGGAGGAAAGAAAGACCCGACTGGAGAAAAACACAGGCTCTTATGAAATTTGTCGTGACATGAACGAGACATATGGCTCGTTCGTCGTCGCACCGATTGTAGCAGGAGGCGATCCAATCGGGTCCGTGATCCTCCTCAACAAAAACGAGTCAACCAAGATGAGTGATTTGGAGATCAAAATGTCGGAAACAGCGGCCGGTTTCCTGGCAAAGCAGATGGAGCAGTAGAATCGATCAGCAAAAACAGCCTCGTACCCCGGGGCTGTTTTTCTTGTGCCTATGGCCTTGTGGTATAATGAACGAAGTTTTAGGTTGGAGAGGAGAAATTTCACGCACATGGCTCAAGAAAAAGCTTCCGTTCAATTTGTGAAAGGCGCGGCGATACTTGGAATTGCCGGTCTTGTCTCCAAGCTTTTAGGCGCTGTATACCGCATCCCATACCAAAACATTGCCGGAGATATCGGCTTGTACGTATATATGCAAGTATACCCGCTGTACACCGCGTTGTTGATTCTAGCGACGGCGGGTTTCCCCATTGCCATCTCCAAGATCGTTTCAGAGCGCGTCGCTGTCGGGGATGCGATCGGGGCGCGCAGGGCGTTTCGAGTAGCCAGTATATCGCTGGTCGTTCTCGGGATCTTTTTCTTCTTACTGTTATATGGTGGGGCACCTGTTATTGCCCGTATGATGGGTGATGAGCATTTGATTACCCCGCTCCGAGCGGTAGCTTGGTCACTGCCGTTGGTGCCGATGGTTGCGATCTTGCGCGGCTATTTTCAAGGGCATCAAAATATGATGCCGACTGGCGTCTCTCAGGTTGCTGAGCAGTTCATTCGCGTGATTTTCATTCTGGCTGCTGCATTCTGGGCGATGAACGTGTATCAGGACCCTTACCTGGCTGGTACAGGTGCCGTTTTTGCTGCTTTTCCAGGTGCCATTGCTGCTATTCTCGTCTTGCTTTGGTATTGGAGAGCGGACAAGAAGATGGGGCATCTGTCCATCGGTCACGTTGAGCAATCGGCAGCGCAATCATGGACCAATCGTCAAATTTTACGTCATCTCTTGACCTATGCCGTTCCGATTTGTATGGGCGCACTGGTTCTGCCGCTTGTTCCGCTTGTAGACTCGATGACCGTCGTCAATATGCTGCAATGGAGCGGTACCCCGGAGGACTTGGCCAAGCTATTGAAGGGTGCATTTGACCGTGGTCAGCCACTCATTCAGTTTGGTACGTTTTTCGCCACGTCCTTGTCGTTGGCATTAGTGCCTGCGATCAGTGAAGCTGTTGCCCAGCGTCAGCATCAATTGATCTCTCATCGTTCCGAAGTCGCCATTCGACTGACCTTCCTGTTGGGATTGCCTGCTTCCTTTGGACTGGCTCTGTTGGCGGAGCCGATCAACGTCATGCTCTACGGAGACAGCAACGGTACCGAGGCCCTCGCTGTACAGTCCTTCACAATTATTTTCGCCACAGTGAGTATTGCCAGCGCGGGGATTTTGCAAGGCTTGGGACGCGTAATGCGACCTGCCCGCAACCTGTTTATTGGTGTATTGGTGAAGCTCATCCTCAATCTGGCGCTTGTTCCGTTCTGGGGTATCTCTGGTGCAGCAGTGTCCACTGTTTTAGCTTATATGGTCGCTATGGGACTAAACGTTCTTGCGGTAATCAAATACACGGGAGCACACATTGGATTCCGCCAAACGGTGAAAAAGCCATTTGTGTCCGTCGTGGTGATGTCGATTGTCGTGCTGATTGTGGAGTGGCTCGCGAATACTGTGCTCGGCGGTGCCGGACTTTCAAATCGCTTGTTCTATACGCTGGTAGGTTTGATTGCTGTTGGTTCAGGGGCATTGGTCTATTTGCTGGCGCTTTTGAAAACGGGTGGACTCACGAGAAACGATATTCAATTTTTGCCAAAAGGAAAGCGAATTGCTTCACTGTTAACGAAATATAAGCTCCTCCCAGCGGAGAAAGCAAGAATGAACGAAAAGGAGGCGTGACGAGTGGAAATGAAGAATAAGACCATTACCGTAGTCGGTCTTGGTGCCGGAGATTTGGACCAGCTCCCTTATGGCATCTATCGTACGTTAAAAGCTGCCAAACAGCTATATTTGCGCACGAAAGAGCATCCGGTCGTAGCCGAGTTGATAGCAGAAGGCATCGCGATTGAGTCCTTTGATGATGTATATGAGCAGCACGATACGTTTTCCGACGTATACACCGATATTGTGGAGCGGCTTTTTTCACAGGTAAACGAAGCAGGCAGTCTTGTCTATGCTGTGCCTGGTCATCCTTTGGTGGCGGAACGTACTGTGCAGCTCTTGTTGGCAGAGGGACCAAACCGTGGCGTAGAAATCGAAATTGGCGGTGGACAGAGCTTTATCGATCCGTTGTTTGCCCGCCTACATATTGACCCGATCGAGGGATTCTCTTTGCTGGATGGGACGGCGCTCGCTGCTCATCAAGTATCTCCGGGTCTGCATACGATTATCGCGCAAGTGTACGATGCTTTTGTGGCTTCTGATGTGAAGCTGACCTTGATGGAAGTGCTGCCGGACGATTACGAGGTGACGGTAGCGACAGCCGTAGGGGTAGCGGGGCAAGAAATCATTGAGACAGTGCCGTTGTATGAACTGGACAGACTCGATCATTTCGGGAATTTGTCTTTGGTGTATGTACCGCCGACGAAGGACGAGAAGGTATCGTACCGCCAATTCTCCTACTTGAAGGAGATCGTGGCGATCCTGCGCAGTCCGGATGGATGCCCGTGGGATCGCGAGCAGACACATCAAAGCATCCGCAAAAACTTGATTGAAGAGACGTACGAGGTTTTGGAGACGATCGACGACGATGATCCAGATGCGATGTGTGAGGAGCTGGGTGATTTGTTGATGCAAATCATGCTGCATTCGCAGATGGCAGCCGAAGACGGATATTTTTCGGTAGATGATGTTGTTGCGACGTTGAATGAAAAGCTGGTTCGCCGTCACCCTCATGTATTCGGGGAAAAGAGCGCGAATGATTCCGAGGAAGCGCTGGCGAATTGGCAGGAGATCAAAGCACAGGAAAAAGCAGCAAAAGGCATCGATGTAACGGTTCAATCGCAGTTGGCGGGAATACCGCGTGACTTGCCAGCACTGATGTATGCGTACAAGTTGCAGAAAAAAGCAGCCCAAGTCGGCTTTGACTGGGACGATATTGCAGACGTGTACAAAAAGGTAGAAGAGGAGTACCGCGAGATCCAAGAAGCATCAGAGGAAGAACGTGCTGGCGAGTTGGGTGATTTGCTATTTGCGGTCGTCAATCTGGCGCGCTTCCTGAAGCTCGATCCGGAGGAAGCACTCGCATTGACCAACAACAAGTTCAAGAAGCGCTTTTCCTATATTGAAGGCAAGCTGCAAGAGGCGGGTCGTACCTTCGAGCAGACAGACCTGCAAGAGATGGACAAATGGTGGGAGGAAGCCAAACATGAGACTCGATAAATATTTGAAAGTGTCTCGACTGATCAAGCGACGCACGCTCGCAAAAGAAGTGTGCGACAAACAGCGTGTGGAAATCAACGATCGCCCTGCAAAGGCGTCCAGTAACGTGAAAATCGGCGACAAGCTGGCGATCCGTTTCGGACAAAAAATCGTGTCTGTAAAAGTAGAAGACATCAAGGAAAACCCGCGTAAAGAAGAAGCGGCTTCGCTGTATACCGTCATTGGCGAAGTTCCCGTTCCGCGTGATGAAAAAGAAGAAGACGCCTACCTCAAAGGGTAATGTGCGCACGAAAAGAGACTGCCGGGATGGCAGTCTTTTTTTAGGCTTTTTTTCCAATCAGAGGATATAATGAGAGTACCTGAAGGCATTTCCGAAGGGATGTGTGCTGTATGCAACAAAACGGAGTTCGAACAGGCTACTTTTTGTCCATTTCGCTTCTGCTATCATCTATCCTGTACTTTTTTGCCTCGAACTGGCCGCTCATGGTCAGGGAGCAAAAGATTGGCGTCAGCGTAGCAATCCTCGTTCTTTTTTATTTGTTATCCTATGGACTGCGTTTCATCAAACGACATACGTTTTTGAGCAATTGGCTTCTGGTGGCTGGAGGATTGGCCTTTGGTATCAGTGTGGCTTTGTTGGGGCAAATATACAATTCACATGCCGATAGCTATATGCTGTTCGTTGTATGGCTTATTCCGAATTTACTATTCGCGATTTTGACGCGGTATCAGCCATTCTATGTCATCAGCTATGTCCTCGCTCATTTGGCGATTTACTTCTTTCTCCATCCATCCGTCATTCGTGTAGCGCGTGAAGACGAGTGGTGGTTCATGATTTTTTGGTTGATTGCGTTGGGAAATATGGTCTTGTTCTGGCTAACCACGACAGGAAGACTACATTCTAAACCGATCTACTACTTATCTTTTCTGACCTTTTCCATCAGTCTTTTCTGGTCATCTTTCACGGATGTATACGGTCTGCTCCCAGAGCTTTTATATGTCCTTACCGGGGGAATCCTGTTTGTCACGTTTTTAAAATGGGTGCCGAGTCGCGGGCTTCTGATTGTGACGGCCTCACTGCTCTCGCTGTTTGTGCTCGTTAAATTCATATCCTACATGGTGATGTATTATTCAGAAGGCTTCTTTGTTTTGATGCTGCTGCTGACCGTACTCATTATTTGGGGAGCAGTTGCAGGGATTAATTGGCTGCGCAAGGAATCAGCGTATCAAAAAAGCAAATGGGTTGTGTTTTTCCAAGAGGCATTCACGGTTCTCGTCACGACCATTGCCGCATCTATTGGAGCGATTTCGATAGCGGGTCTGTTTTTTCTGATCATGGAAGACGAAAGAGTTATTGATTTGCTGTTTTTCCTTTCCTTAATTGGCTTTATTGGCCCTGTGGTGTTTATGAGCGGGATGAATGCAACGGTACGATATACGCTGCTCACAATGGGGTATATATTGGGTGTCGGTTCTGTTCTGTTTTTAGAAGGAGTTTACTGGATCGTTTTCCTGTTGGTACTGTTATTCGTGTGGAAAGCTGTCTCGGCCATTCCGGCGCGGCTTTTGACGCAGCTGACCTTTTTAGTCGTCCTGGCTACGAAGCTGGATGAGTACCTGCCTTCCTTTGAATATGTGCTCTTGATCATATTTGCTACGCAGTTGGCGATGCATTACGTAAAGCAATTGCCAGTCGTTTTGCAAAACAGCTCGTTGGTGTATGCCTTACTTTCGTTTTTGATCCTGACAGAGAAAGGGTTTCAGTCGGGCTTCGTGAATGTGGGAGTGAATCTGGCTTATTTCGCAGTCAGCACGTATTTGTTGTACCGGACATTGCATCAGCAAAATAAGGTGAGATTCGGAATCGTGCTCGGTTTCTGGTTTGCCTTTCTCCTCATGAAGTACTACGACATGCTATGGAGCCTGCTGCACAAGTCACTGAGCCTGCTTTTGCTCAGCCTGGTATTTTTCATCGTTACCATGTGGTGGGATCGAAGGTCGAAAATCGAGTGGCCGAGAAGCGAGCCTTCCCTTTTTGTGAGAAAAGCGCTTGTGTTGCTTCCTGTCATTTTGCTGCAATTTGTTTTCATTGGCTATCAAGTATGGAGCAGTGAGACGATCCTGGCCAACGGAAAAACGGTAAAGCTGGAGTTAGTCCCAATCGATCCACGTTCGTTGCTGCAAGGTGATTACGTCAGACTTGGCTACACCATTTCTGCATTGGACCAAGAACAGGTTGACTCAGGGGATAAGATTCGAGTCGTACTCCGCCAACAAGCAGATGGCTTGCACAGCTACAGTGGCTATTATGAACTCAATGGTCGATGGAATCGAGCCTACGAGCCTCAGCCATCGGATGTGATCATTAATGGAAGCACAATCGGTGGCAATCAAGTGGAATACGGCATAGAAAACTATTTTGTCCCGGAAGGAACCGGACTTGAAGTGGAGCGGAATGCCAAATACGCTATCGTGAAAATTGGCGAGAGAGGCGATGCCATCCTGGAGAGTCTGTCGAACCAGTAGATAGTACGAAGAAGAAGCTGCCTGTGTCATCGGGCAGCTTCTTTTGCGTGAGGAAGTAAACGCTCTTTCTTTGGAACCCATGTGCAACACGGAAATATCATTCGTTACCAGTCTGTAACCATTTCCTGCCGAACATTTCCTATCATAGTAAGGAATTGTAGAGAAGGAGGCGTTACCGTTGAAAAAAAGCGTAAACAAAGGGATCTCAGTGCTTCTGGCCACTACGGTGTTGGCAAGTCCACTGATGCTCGAGCCAAAAGCGGCTTATGCTCTCTCTATTGAGGATGTTTCTGCAGACGATTCAGATGTGGATGAGGAAACAGAATATACGATTGAGTTTGAAATCAATAAGGAATTAACGGCAGGGGATAGTATCTACGTTAGATTCCCTTCAGATTATTCGGTAGATAAAAAGCTGAGAACATCAGACATCACGCTTGAAGATGACGATGATGATGAGATCTCGATCGACAGCGTATCCGTCAGCAAAAATGTAGTTGAGATCGAAGTTGATGAAAGGATCAGAAAAGGCACTGTTCTCACATTGACTATTGATAACATCACCAACCCGGAAGACAAGGGCAGCTATGAGATCGAAGTAAAAACGAGCGAGGAAAACAGCTACAAGGGTAAAAAAATCAGCATCGGCAAATCTTCGAGCAGTAGCAGTAGCAGCAGCAAGGGCGACTTCGAGGCATCTCAGAGCAGTAAAAATGCCGAGGACGGAATCTCTTTAACGCTCGGAAAATTTAATCTCTCCTCAAAAAGCAAGCTGAAAGAGGGGAAATACATTTACGTCAATTTCCCTTCAAGGGACATGCTGCCAAAGAGCATCAGCAAGTCTGAGGTGAAGGTAAACGGGTACAAAGCAGATCATGTCTCCAATCTCGATGACGACTCCATTCGGATTGAAATTCCGAGTGGTGCAGATGGCGATAGCTACATAAAACTAGAATTCACTTCTTCAGCGGGAATAGTAAACCCATCCAAACCAGACAAGTATTATTCGTATGAAATTGAATATGACAGCAAGAAATACAAGTCAAAAGATGTAGAGATTACAGGCATAAGCAATACGCCATTCAGCGTTTCTTTGTCGGACAGTTCAGCGGGAGCACGCACGAGCTATACGTTTGAAGTGGATCTTTCCTCCAAGCTGGGATCGAACGCAGAAATCGAAGTTGAATTCCCAAGTGGAGTAACTGTTCCGCCGATTCTTACCAGCAATAGCGTCACTGTCAATGGTTCTCAAGTGACGAATGTAAGCGTGTTGGGAAATAAGATTTATTTCCGCACGCCATACGGATTCAATAGCACAAATCGCGCGAGCATCAAGTTTGCCTTCGAAGGATATTTGACCGCTCCAAAAACAGCGGGAACATATACCGTGACGGCCAAAATCGACAACAAGACTTATAAGTCGAAGGAATTTCAAGTTTCCGGAGTGACTCCACCAGTCGCGGTGGATAATACATTGGCAACGGTTGGGCTGACGAGAGCGACTGCCTCTACTCCTGCTGGTATTTCCATCGGCATCAAAGCCATGGGTGCTCCGATTGTTCGCAATCAGGGCTTCATTGAAGTCGTACTTCCTGTTGGCTTCCGTGTTCCAGCCTACTTGCCAGCGAACACAGTAACGGTGAACGGTGTGGCCGCTAGCTTTGTTGGTGTGCGCGGACAAAATCTGATTATTATCCCTGCCCAGGATATTCCGGCAAAAACAGCAGCTCAGGTCAATATCGCCGAGACAGCTGGCATTGTGAATCCGGCTACGCCAGGTGTGTACAGCATCGGCGTATACAACTCCGAGGAGAGAGGCTTGCTCTTCTCTCGTCCAGCGACCATCGTGTCTCTGAATGGCGTAAGCTTCAAGCAGAACGTCGCTTCGTTTACGAAGGCTGGTAAAACCACTAAACTTGCAGTGGCACCTTAT
Source organism: Brevibacillus sp. MS2.2 (assembly GCF_013284345.1). Classification (NCBI taxonomy): domain Bacteria; kingdom Bacillati; phylum Bacillota; class Bacilli; order Caryophanales; family Paenibacillaceae; genus Brevibacillus; species Brevibacillus sp. MS2.2. Next base: position 24,725 of record NZ_JABSUZ010000040.1, on the reverse strand, counting down.
ACCGTAAATGGCAACACGCTGATGCCAACTACGTTTTTCCGTGATGCCCTCGGGTTTTCGATCAGTTACACCAAAACGACAGCCAAAGTCGTGAGCGGCAATACGGTCATGCAATTCAAGGTCGGTTCAAACATAGCGACCATCAATGGCAAAAATGTAACGCTGCCTGCAGCGGTTCAGTTGAAAAACAACGTTCCTACTCTGCCTCTTAAAACCATCACGGAGCGTACCGGTTACAAAATCATCTATGTGAACGGGAACTACACCGTTTACAAGTAAGGACAGTCTGGCAACCCCGTATTTATACGGGGTTTTCTTTTGTTCTAACAGGACATCCCTCCCCATACGATAGTACAAGAAGGGTACGTGAGGAGGGAGTATCATGAACGATCACACGAGACGGCCACGTCATGAAGTCGTGATGATTAATCGTCGCAGCTTAGCGATATCGGGAGTAAAAAACGTCGAAAGCTTTGACAGCGAAGAATTCCTCTTGGAGACGGACGGCGGCTTTTTAACCATACGAGGCCAAAACCTGCATATGAAAAATTTGAGTCTGGAAACCGGAGAAGTAGCGATCGAGGGGCTCGTTCACGAGATGGCCTATCTGGAGCAAGGGCAGGCCGGCGATCGGTCGAGAGGATTCTTCGGCAAGTTATTCAAGTGAACATCGCGATCCAGTTACAGACGGTATTGGCCATGTCGACGTGTGGTGCACTGATGGGTATGGGATTCGATACGTATCATGTATTTAAGGGCAAGGCCAGACTGCCACTCTGGTTGGTCTTTTTCTTTGACATCCTTTTTTGGGTGGGCAGTATGGGCGCTGTCTTCTTGATTTTGGTGAAAGTGAATGACGGGATTATTCGGTTTCCGATATTTTTTGGAATGTTATTTGGCGCGTGGCTGTACTTCTTAATAGGTAGTAAGAAGTATATCCTTTTCTTGCACCGCGTGATAAAATTCTGTCAGTGGTTTTACCGTACGGTCGTAAAAATTATAGACTTCCTGCTTGTACGTCCTGTGCTCTTTCTTTTCCGAGTGATCATCATGGTGCTGACATTTTTGTATTCCGTGTTGCTCGCGATTCTCGGCTTTTTGTGGAAAGTGACGCGTTTTGTCACCTCTCCTTTTGCCAGATGGGGTCAACATTTGGGGAAAAAAATGTATGGAAAAACAACAGGATTTTGGACCAATTGGAAGAATTGGTTTCACTCAAAGAGAAAGCGGGAGTAGATTCGAGGTGGCGTACTGATGAAGGAAGCAAGAACCTCTTCCATTAACCGAAAAGGGCAAAGAAGGAGAATGCGTCTCTTTTTCTTTGTGATCCTGTGCTTTTTCGTCTGGACTAGCTATACCTTGTTTTTGCAAAGTGGCGAGTTGTCCAAGAAGGAGACAGAGCTGGAAGCCCTGAAGCAAGAATCAGCGGTCTTGCAGCAAAAACAAGAGGATCTGACCTATGAAGCAAGTCGGTTAAACGATCAGGAGTACTTGGCAGAGCTGGTCCGTAAGCGAATTTTGTTTACCAAGCAGGGCGAAAGCATCTATATCATTCCGGATTGAGTATACAGCTGATCTTCAACGAGAGGGAGGCATTCCACATCATGGAGATCGAGGTCGGGAGCATACTGGAAGGAAAAGTCACCGGTATCACCAAATTCGGAGCGTTTGTTCAGCTACCAGGCGATGTGACCGGACTGGTCCATATTAGTGAAATTGCTGACGTCTACGTCCGGGACATCCATCAATTTTTAAAAATCGGAGACACGGTAACAGTAAAAGTCCTCAGTCTCCGTGAGGGCAAAATTGGCCTTTCTATCAAAAAAACAATGGAAAAGGAACGGCCACCCCGTTATCAGCGGGAGCGACGTGAAGGCTTTGAAGAAAAGCTGAACCGCTTTTTGAAAGAAAGTGAAGACAGGCAGTCCTCCTTGAAGAAAAGCGTAGAGAAAAAGGGCCGCGGTCGATCTTTTTGATTCGGAAAATTATGACTTTTCTTTCTTTATGAAAAGCGCACTTTGACTGTAAAAATAGGAAGGTCATTTCGAAGTCTTGACGAATAAAGTATCCTAAGCCCGTTTCGCAAAGCGCGAATCACCTGTCAGCCGACGTTATCCGCCATAACGTCGGTTTTTTTTGTCCATTTGCGTTACTGAATTTGTCGCACGATTCTGTGAATATTCATTGGATTTTTGACAAATTTTACAATGCCCCCTCCGTATAATGGAGAAACACATTGACCAAGAACGGGGTGGAGCGAAATGATTGCGAACAAAAACGTAACACAAGCCGGACAGGCTTGGACGCGGCAAGTGTCCGATCGAATGGGTACCACTGCCCAGACGTGGGGAGAAAAAGTAGCAGATTTCATAGAGAAGTGGAATGTTCTCCCCATCCTCATGGGCTTCTTATTAGGACGAGCTCTAATCGTGGAGGAGCTAACCCCCTTTGCTATACCGTATTTCATTGTCATGTTTTATATTCGTCGAGATTGTTTGCTTGTCACGGGGATGGCTCTTATTATCGGCGCTTTTACCCAGTCGGTGCCTGTTGGGCTGGAAACCGCCTTGAGTGTGATACTTGCCTTGTTTGCCTGCAAACTGATGAATAAAATGCGCAAGAAGGATTTTTCACGGACGCCTTTGCTGGTCGTCGGGACGATTTTCATCAGCCGTCTGTTGTATGCGGTTCTGACCAATCAGGTAACGACCTACGAGCTCGTGATGGTAGCGGTGGAAGCGATTCTTGGCTTTGTACTGACGCTCATCTTCATCCAGTCCTTATCGATCATTCATTTGGCGAAGCCTTACGAGCCTCTCAAAAATGAAGAGATCGTTTCGTTAGTCATTTTACTGGCTTCCTTGATGACGGGTACTGTGGATTGGATGGTCGAGGGCATTTCGATGGAGCATGTACTTACACGCTATTTGCTGCTCGTCTTTGCTTTTGTCGGTGGTGGCACGATCGGTGCGGCTGTTGGTGTAGTCACAGGTCTTATCCTCAGTCTGGCTAATGTGAGTGCTCTTTTACAAATCAATCTGCTCGCTTTTTCCGGTCTTCTGGCAGGCTTGCTAAAGGAAGGCGGCAAAGTGGGCGTTTCGGCAGGCTTGTTGATCGGTACGGCTATTCTTGCGATTTACGGTGGAGCAGAAGAGACACTCTACTACTCCTTGGTTGAAACCTCTCTGGCTATTGTGCTCTTCATACTGACCCCTGCTGCTCTTTGGAAAAAAGTAGCCCGATTTATCCCCGGGACTCCTGAGAATTTACAGTCCCATCAAGAATACATGCGCAGAGTTCGCGATGTGACAGCGGGCAAAATCCAGCAATTCTCCGATTTGTTTACGCAACTCTCCCATAGCTTTGCCCAGACAGCCGATCCTGAAGAAATAGAAGAACAGGCCGATGCCTTTCTTAGCCGTGTATCCGAATTCACCTGCCAGAAATGCTGGAAAAAAGAACAATGCTGGGAAAAAGATACGCAGTCGACTTATGAGGGAATGCGCTTTTTAATGGAAAAAGTGTACGAGAACGGTACCTTGGCTGGCGTTACACCGCCGCGTGATTGGGAGCGCAAGTGTGTCAAAACCGAAAAGGTCATGACTGTAATGGAGCAGGAATACGATCGCCAGCAGTCGTTTGACCAACTGAAAAAGCAGGTAAAAGAAAGCCGGATGCTCGTAGCTGACCAGCTATCGGGAGTCTCGCGAGTCATGAGTGATTTTGCCCGGGAAATACAGCGGGAGGGAATGGAACTGAGCTTTCAGGAAAAGCAGGTCTCACAAGCATTGGAGGGCTTGGGGCTGTCGGTACGCCGCGTAGAAATACACAGCTTGGAAGAAGGGAAGGTCGATATCGAAATCAGTCAGCCGACTTGCTATGGTCGCGATGAATGCGCGAAGATCGTGGCTCCCATGCTCACGGAGATTTTGGGGGAAAACATTGTGGTTCGCGAGCGGCATTGTGAAGCGCAAAAAGACGGTTCATGCACGATGTGCCTTGCTTCCGCCAAAACGTATGAGATCGATATCGGGGTCGCAGGTGCGGCCAAAGACGGCAAGCTATTATCCGGTGACAGCTTCCGCACGATGGATTTGGGTAATGGAAAAATGGCGCTGGCGATCAGCGATGGAATGGGAAATGGCGAGCGGGCATCCATAGAGAGTCAATCCGCCCTCGATATGCTCCAGCAGCTTCTGCGATCTGGTATGGACGAAAAAATTTCGATCAAAACCGTTAATTCCGTGCTCGCCCTGCGCTCCAAGGAGGAAATGTTCGCGACGGTTGACTTGGCTCTGATCGATTTGCAAACAGCTCATACGCGTTTTGTAAAAATCGGCTCTACCCCGAGCTTTGTCAAAAGAAATAAAGATGTCATCACAATCACCGCCAACAATCTGCCAGTGGGAATTTTGGAAGAAATCGAGGTGGATGTCGTATCTCGTATGCTCAAGCCAGGTGATTTACTCGTGATGATGTCCGATGGCATCTATGAGGCGCCTCGCCATATTGAGAATAGGCAAGCGTGGATGAAGCGAATCATTAGCGAACTGGAGACGAATGATCCACAGGAGGTTGCTGATTTACTGTTGGAAAAAGTCATTCGCCAGCATTCTGGACAAATTGTTGATGACATGACCGTGTTGGTAGCGCGAATTGACCGATTTGTACCGCAGTGGGCTGCCATCGCAGTGCATGGAATGGAGAAGCTCGAGCGTCCACGGATTGTAAGTTAGGAGTATGTTTTCTCTATTACCCGTCGATACTGTTGCTAAAAATATCCTGCGAAGTGAAGTGGATGAACGTTCGCTACACGGAGCTGGGACTGACAAAACAGATCGAATGGGGAGATTATTGTGAAAGAAGCGACACTTCGTCAAATATTGGTAGTGACAGACGGCTGCTCCAACTCGGGGATGAGTCCCGTTGCTGCGGCGGCACTGGCAAGGGAGCAAGGAATTACGGTCAATGTGATTGGCGTAATCGACAAGAGTGAGCTGGGTGAAAAAGGGGAAAAGGAAATCAGGGATATTGCGGAAGCGGGTGGTGGACTCTGCGACATCGTGTACCCCCAACAGCTTGCGCAAACGGTACAAATGCTGACGCGAAAAGCAATGACACGCACCATTCATCAAGTGGTCAATAAAGAATTAAAAGAGATTTTGGGCGATTCCGGAATAGAGGAGCTGGCACCTGATAAAAGAGTGCAGGTTGCTGGCATGGTTGACGAGCTGGGTGAAAAAAGCAGCTTGAACGTCGTGATGCTAGTGGACACCTCAGGAAGTATGAAGCCAAAGCTGTCGGCTGTTCAGCAAGCGATACACGATTTCAGTATTAGTCTGCATTCGCGGAGTGGACAAAGCAGGATGGCGGTCGGTTCATTTCCGGGGAAACAAAAGCATCTCGATATCCGCATTCCATGGACAGAAAAGGTCGAGCAGGCCCATCAAATTACGAGTGATTTGGCGATGAGCGGAATTACTCCTACAGGACCTGCCATCGTAGAGGCAATTGCCCTGTTTGAGCAGGACAAGCTCCCACGCTCGCTGCAAGAGCGTTATATCGACCAAGACGAAGAGGACGACTCGAACGGAATGCTGCGTGACCATGTCTTTTAAGGCAGCCACCCCCGACCTGCCCAAGCACTTTACTGGCAAGTGGAACAAAAAATCGTACCACGTCTTACGGGAGTTGGGGCGTGGTGCGAACGGGACCGTGTACCTGGTATCCCAAGGTGGCGTACAGCGCGCGGTTAAGGTCGGTGTGGAAGGCATAGACATTTTAATGGAAGTGAATGTGTTGAAAAGCACACAGCAGGGGCGGGATTCCAAAGTGGGACCGCTCCTGTGCGACGTGGACGATCTCGTTGTAAACGGGAAGGCCTGTACATTTTATGCCATGGAGTATCTTCAAGGCTTGCAATTGGATGAATATATCAAGCAAGAGGGTACGGACTGGGTGGCAGTGATGATGGTTCAATTGCTGGCGCGGCTGGATGTTTTGCACCAGCATGGCTATATTTTTGGCGATTTGAAACCGCAGAATGTGATGGTTACCCAAACGGACAAGCAGGTACGCTTGATTGATTTCGGTGGAGTGACCAAGCTGGGCAACGCCGTTCGGCAGTTTACAGAAGAGTATGATCGAGCTTTTTGGCATGCAGGTGATAGACGGGCTGAAGTAAGTTATGACCTGTTCTCGACAGCCGTGATGATGGTGCGTCTGACGGTTGGAGCGGAAACGTGGAAAAACAGCCTTGGTGACCCACGTCACACGATATTGCTCTGTGATATAATACGAAAAAGTGACAGCCTGTATCCTTACCGGGAGCCTTTATTGAAGGCGTTTCACGGTAAGTTTGCGACCGCGAAAGAAATGCGAACGGAGCTGTTGGCAGTCTTGCGAGATAGCATGAGCGCCAAGCAGCAAAAGCCGCAAAAGAAACCGCGGACGAAAGGGAGTGCAGGAGCGGGTATTAGCGGTCTTTTTGTCGCCTCGCTACTCCTGTTGGCTGGCACTTTGTATTACGCATGGTTTATGTGAAGGATGTGACGGTTCGTGTCCTCAGATTTGGTGATGGATACTTGCTTGTTGGCAGGCTCGATTATTTTGAAAAACGGTGGAGAGACATACCGGACGGAAGAGACAATGGCATTGATTGCGAAGGCAGCGGGGATGGATGACGTCAACAGCTCAGCTACGCCTACGAGCATCATCCTGTCCTTTCGTTGCAGTGGATTCGATCATACAAGAATGGTTCGTACCCCCAAACGTACGACCAACCTCAATAAAATTACGCTCGTGAATGATGTTTCCCGACAGTTTGTCGGTGGGAAAATTAATTTGGAGCAAGCCTATCGGACGCTGCGTGAGATCGATCAGAAAAAGCAGATCTATCCGAAATGGTTGCAGCATCTAGCAGCCGCTACGGCCAGCGGCTCCTTTTCCATGCTTGCAGGGGGAGATTGGGGCAGTCTGATTCCCTCTGCGATGGCCGGGCTGATTGTGAACCTGAGCCAGGAATATTTAGAACAGTTTGTCCGGATGAAGTTTTTTACGGAGTTCTCTGCCGCTTTACTAGGAGGACTTTTCGCGTTGTTGACTGTGACGATCTTTCCGCAGTTGCATTTAAGCATCATTATTATTGGTGCGATGCTTCCGTTGTTTCCGGGGATCGCCATCACTAACTCGCTTCGGGATTTGATGGCTGGTGATTTGGTTGCAGGTGTTTCACGCGGAGTAGAAGCCATGCTAACTGCTGTCTCCGTAGCGGTAGCCACAGCCATTATTCTTTCGTTTACGAGGTGAGTACGATGTTGTTACAAGGATTGGCGCTTAGCTTCGCCTCTTCAGTAGCGTGGTGTGTGCTGTTCAATGTGCCGGTTCGAACAATCGTAGCGGGTGGTTTCGCCGGAGTGATCGGTTTTCTCGTCTACTCCATTCTTCCTGTCTACGGTGCAGAGGTCTTGTTGTCGACGTTTGTTTCAGCTGCTGCTGTCTCTTTGCTCAGTCAGCTCTTATCTATTATACTGCGGGTCCCTTCTACGAATTTTAGTGTCGCGGGCATTATTCCACTGGTACCGGGATCGTTGGCTTACAAAGCCATGCTTGCCTTCGTGAATAATGATTATGTCGGAGGGATTACTCTGGCGACCAAGACATTGATGGTGGCCGGCGCGATTGCTTCTGGACTTATATTTGGAATTTCGGTTCTGACGATTTGGAAAGGAGCCCGCTATGCTGGCAAGCGTGCGCAACGAGATTGAGTCCGAGGGGCTTTTGCTTCCAGGTGAGACTGTTGTTGTCGGAATTTCCGGCGGCAACGATTCTACCGCACTGTTGCATATATTGGCTTCTCTCAATAAACAATACCAGTATCATTGGAAGCTGCATGCTGTCCATCTGAACCACGGCTTTCGTGGGGAAGAAGCAAGACAGGACGCACTCTATGCAGAAGAGCTGTGTCGTGAACTCGGCGTGGCCTTCCACCTCTTTGAGTATGACGTCCCCGCTTATATGGAAAAAACGGGACTGGGCGGGCAAGAAGCAAGTCGCGACATTCGCTATCGGCTGTATCGAGAGGTAGGTCTGGCGCAAGGAGCGACCAAGCTGGCATTGGCCCATCATGCTGACGATCAGGTGGAAACGATTCTTTTTCGTTTTGTGCGAGGCAGTAGGCTACAAGGTCTGACAGGGATGCCGAAGCGAAGAATGCTTGCGGATTGCCCGATTGAGCTCGTGCGTCCGCTCTTGCATAAAACGCGTCAAGAACTGGAAGGCTACTGTCGGGAACATCATCTCTTCCCCCGTGAGGATAGCAGTAACCAATCGCGCAAGTATACGCGCAATCTGCTGCGCCTGGATGTCATGCCCATATTGGAAAAAGTGAATGACAAGTATCGGGAGCATATCTTGGCTACCGCGGAGGCAATCCGGCAGGACGAAGCGCTTTTAATGAGGCTGGCTATTGAGCAGTTGGAAATGGTAACGATTAGGAAAAAGCCAGAAGCATTTTTGATGGACAATGACAAGTTTCAAACTTGTGACGTTGCTTTACAAAGGAGAATGATTACTCTAATATTAAGTTATCTCTCAAAACATACCGAATGGTCTTCGCAACATGTGGAGACCGTTTTGCACATGCTAGGGGGAAGTCGCCCTTCTGCGGAATTGCATTTGCCGAATGACCTGGTAGTCGACCGGGTGTACGAGCGAATCACATTTCGTCGTAGAAAGCGACAGGATCGCATACATACGTATAGTTACGAGCTCGCCGTTCCCGGTGTAACCTGGATTGACGAGAGCAAGGCCACGGTACATATTACTTACCTGGAAGGTCCCATGGATTGGGAGCGACTTCCGGCGAATGAAGCGGTCTTTGATGCCGATCAGTTGCCAGGATCGCTGTATTTGCGTAACCGAAAACCTGGAGACCGCATCACCCTGTTTGGCTCAGCAGATGGAAAGAAGCTAAAGGATTTATTGATTGATGCCAAATTTCCGCGAGCTTGGCGTGACAAACTTCCGCTTTTGACGGCGGGCGATGAGGTGATTTTGGTACCAGGTGTGCGCCGTTCCGCCGTAGCGCCTGTCAATGGACAGACCAGGCGTTTTCTACACGTGCGGGTAGAGTTTGGAGAAGATTGGCGGGAGGTTTTTTCATGAATCAAGACATCGAGAAGATTTTGCTATCAGAAGAGGATATCGCGGTAAAAGTTCGAGAATTGGGTGAGACGCTGGCTGCAGAATACAAGGATAAAAATCCGTTGGTCATCTGCGTGCTGAAAGGTGCAGTCATTTTCATGGCTGATCTGATCCGTCACATGAACATTCCGTGCGAAATGGACTTCATGGCAGTTTCCAGCTACGGAAGTGGAACAGAGTCCTCTGGCATGGTGAAAATCTTGAAGGATCTCGATACATCTGTGCAAAACAGACACGTACTGGTTGTAGAAGACATCATGGACAGTGGACTGACACTGAGCCGCTTGGTAGAGCTGTTGCGCCATCGGGAAGCTGCTTCTGTAAAAGTGGTGACTCTCTTGAATAAACCAGAGCGTCGCAAGGTGGATATTTCACCGGATTACAAGGGTTACGATGTTCCAGACGAATTCGTTGTGGGATATGGCTTGGACTATGCTGAGCACTACCGTAATCTGCCTTATATCGGTGTATTGAAGCCTGAGGTCTACACGAAGTAGGTTTGTTGTGGAGACCGTACTTTCTATGATAAAATGTGAAAAGTGTCTGTTCGTGAGAGGAGGTAAGGAATGAATCGCTTTTTTCGTAATACCGGGTTCTACCTACTGATTTTTCTTGTCACGGTCGGGATCGTGAATTTCATCCTCTCCGGTACTGATAAGGTTGGGAAACTTACATATCAGGAATTCCGGGTACAGCTAAAAGCTGACAACGTCACTGAGTTGGCGCTTCGACCAGAGAATGGTACTTACAGGGTCGAGGGTACGTTGGCAAAAGCTATTCCGGGACAGGAAAGCAACAAATTTTTTACCAATGTTCCTTTGTATGACTCAGATGTTGTTAAGCTAGTCGAAGAGAAAATCGATGCACAAAAGGTGAAGAATGTAGCGTTCAATCCTGCGGAGGGCAACAGCATTTGGCTCACGTTCTTGACCTCTATCATTCCTTTTGTCATCATCTTCATCCTGTTTTTCTTTCTTCTGAACAATGCCCAAGGTGGCGGAAGCCGAGTCATGAACTTCGGTAAAAGCCGCGCGAAGCTTTACAACGAAGAAAAGAAACGCGTTACCTTTGACGACGTAGCAGGAGCGGACGAAGAAAAGGCTGAGCTGGAGGAAGTCGTTGATTTCCTGAAAGACAACCGCAAGTTCAATGCGGTTGGCGCTCGTATTCCAAAAGGGGTACTGCTCGTAGGTCCTCCGGGTACAGGTAAAACCTTGCTCGCACGCGCTGTTGCAGGCGAAGCTGGTGTACCGTTCTTCAGTATCTCCGGTTCTGACTTCGTGGAAATGTTCGTTGGGGTGGGTGCATCCCGCGTACGTGACCTGTTTGAAAATGCGAAGAAAAATGCTCCTTGCATTATCTTTATTGACGAGATTGACGCCGTGGGTCGTCAACGCGGAGCTGGACTCGGCGGCGGCCACGACGAACGCGAGCAAACTCTCAACCAGTTGCTCGTAGAGATGGACGGTTTTGGTGGAAACGAAGGGATCATCATGATCGCTGCGACCAACCGACCTGACATTCTCGACCCAGCTCTCTTGCGTCCGGGACGTTTTGACCGTCAAATTACAGTGGATCGTCCTGATATCAAAGGCCGTGAAGCGGTATTGAAGGTTCATGCCCGTAACAAGCCGATTGGCGAAGACGTGAAGCTGGAAGTGATTGCTCGTGGTACATCGGGCTTCACGGGTGCAGATTTGGAGAACTTGCTAAATGAAGCGGCTCTCTTGACTGCCCGCAGAAACAAAAAGCAAATCACGATGACGGAAGTAGATGAAGCGATTGACCGCGTGATTGCAGGTCCAGCGAAGAAGTCTCGCGTAGTGAGCGAAGACGAACGCCGTCTGGTTGCCTTCCATGAAGCTGGTCATACGATCATCGGATATCACCTGAGAAATGCAGAAATGGTACATAAGGTAACAATCATTCCGCGCGGCCAAGCTGGCGGATACACAGTGATGCTGCCGAAGGAAGACCGTTTCTTTGCTACCAAGACAGACCTGCTCGACAAAATCGTCGGCCTGTTGGGTGGACGTGTTGCGGAAGAATTGGTGCTCGGGGATATTAGTACCGGGGCGCATAATGACTTCCAACGCGCGACTGCTATCGCTCGCAGCATGATTACCGAATACGGAATGAGCAAGCTCGGACCGATGCAATTCGGTAAGAGTCAAGGTCAGGTATTCCTGGGCCGCGACTATGGCAATGAGCGTAACTACTCTGATAAGATTGCCTACGAGATCGATCTCGAAATGCAAAATATTATCAACGAGTGCTACGCAAAGTGTACAGAATTGCTGACGAAGCACCGTGATCAGCTCGATCTGATTGCAAACACGCTGCTCCGTGTAGAGACTCTCGATGCTGACCAGATCAAGCAATTAATCGAAACAGGTAAAATGGATAACGATCCAGATGCAAATAAAGATGTGGTCGTGAATATTCAACCGAAGCTGGAAGAAGTAGAAGTAAAAGAAGAACCAAAGCAAGAAGATACAAACGAAGAACCGAAACAATAAGGGGCGCCTCAGGTGCCCTTTTTTGCTATAAATATTATGGGTGTTTAGCTCCTAAGTTTTAAAGGTTTCGATGAACCAATAAAGCTAGTGAGAAGAAAAAGCACAGGGCTCGTAGCCCTTGACAACGCCAACCCAGTCGGAACTTTAAAAAGGGGACCACGCTTGTCGAACACTTCTTCCTTGAGAAACTTCCGCCCGTAGGGTGGCTTTGGCTCGACGGTCCGCTTTTTAGAGTGGAGACGGCCAGTGAATCCTCATGCTGGCGTGTCAGAGTCGAAGAGAACTGTGCTTTTTCTTCTCCTCCACTATGTTGACTCAATAGCAAATCAAAGCGAATGAGAGGGATTGGATATGTTGCTTACACCAGGCATGGCTGCATTTGACATGGATGGAACCTTACTGACTCACGATTCAAAGCTGACAGAAGGGACGAAAGAAGCACTTCGCCAATTGCAACAGCAAGGCTGCAAACTCGTTTTGTCTACGGGCAGGATGTATGGCTCCGCTCAAATGCCGATTGATTCCTTTCCTTTTGACGGGTATGTCTGTAGCAATGGGGGCGCTGTTTTTGAAGGGGATGGCACGCTGGTCCGTCGATGGCTCCTTCCTACTGAGATGGTAATCGGTGCGATCCATGCACTAAGGCAAGAAACAATTTATTATGAGCTTCATGATACCAACAGCAATCCCTGGATGATCAAAGAAGACCGTGAGCGTTTGGAAGCGACGATGAGTGAGGACGCATCTGTGGAAGGATTCTCGATCTTGAATTTTCCTTACTACAGGCTCGCTCGTGTAGAGCCATTGGCAGAGATGCTGGAAAAAGTGGAGTCCGGGGAAGTAGAAATCGTCAAATTCTTCATCTGGCATAATGAACCGGATCGTCTGGAGTGGGTGAAAGAGCAGCTGAAGCCATGGAGCGAGCAAGTGACCATCACTTCATCCGGAAAGCAGAATGTCGAGGTGATTCCTCAAGGGGTTTCCAAATGGGAAGGGCTTCAATACTTCTGTGAGAAATGGGGAATCTCCCCAGAGAAAGTAATGGCATTTGGCGATGCAGAAAACGATCGTGAGGCATTAACGGGCGCAGGGTATTCCGTCGCGATGGAAAACGCTTCTGACGAGATCAAGCAGGTGGCCAAATATATCGCCCCACACCACAATGAGGAAGGCGTTGCCCGCTTTATTCGGGAGCGTGTTCTCGGAGAAAAAGGCGAGTAAGAGTATGAAAAGCAGAAGCTGTGTCTGTACAGGCCGGTTTCTGCTTTTTTCGTTCAAAATGTACCACGTTGACAAGGTGAGGTTATACGCTTACAATGACCGTAAATTATGACACCACCGTAGGGGGATTTTTTCCATGGACGCTTTAGCGTTAGAAAAAAAAGCCCAGCGCAACGCTGAGTTACGTGAACGACTGCTGCAGTTGAAGAAAGAGCGTAATGCCATCATTCTTGCTCACTTTTACCAACGTCCCGAGATTCAGGAGGTCGCTGACTTCATTGGAGATTCCTTTGGATTGGCGCAGAAAGCGAAAGAAACGGATGCCGATGTGATTTTGTTCTGTGGGGTTCACTTTATGGGAGAAAGTGCAAAAATTCTCAATCCCCAGAAGACCGTCATTATTCCCGATGAACGGGCTGGCTGTCCAATGGCGGACATGGTGAACGTAGACGGACTCCGCAAGCTCAAGGCACAGCATCCAAATGCAAAAGTAGTGGCTTACATCAATACCTCTGCGGATGTGAAAGCAGAAACCTACATCTGCTGTACGTCGTCCAACGCGAAGCGCGTGATCGAGTCGATCGACAGTGATGAGATCATTTGGGTGCCGGACAAAAACCTCGGCCACTATGTATCCCAATTCACGGACAAGAAGATGATCATTTGGGAAGGGTACTGCAATACGCATGACCAACTGTCTGTAGAAGATATCATGACGTTGAAGCAGCAGCACCCAGAGGCTGTGGTTGTCGTTCATCCGGAGTGCCGCCCAGAAGTGGTATCCCTGGCTGACTACGTTGGTTCCACGACCGGAATTTTGAAATACTGCCGTGAGTCTTCGCACAAAGAGTTTATTATCGGAACGGAAGACGGCACACGCTACATGCTGGAAAAGGACAGCCCGGACAAAACGTTCATTTTCGCTTCCAAGTACCTCGTCTGCCCGAATATGAAGGTGAACAACCTGAAGAAGTGCGTCGAGGCGCTGGAGAATATGAAACCGGAGATTTTTGTTCCGAAGGATGTTGCTGATGCGGCACGTGCTTCCTTGGAGCGGATGCTAGCGGTAGCGCCAGCATAAGGGGCAGTCTCATAAAAGGGAAAAAGGAGTAGAGCACAGGGGCTTTACTCCCTTTTTCTTTTAAGAAGCTTTGGTCAATGGCTGGATGTCTTTCCGGCGGTAAATGTTCAGGACGAGCCCCATCAAGGCCATTTGTAGTACGGTATGCACGGTGCCAAACCCGACGAATGGCAGATTCACAGATATTGGCGGAACCAGACCGACCGTCATGAAAATACTCCAGAAAAACGGGGTGAAAAAGAGAACAATCATGCCGGATAACAGCAAGGAGCCATAAACATCTTTTACCCGTTTGATGGCATGGAGGAAACGAAGCATAAGCACAACGCCCAGAATGAAAAAGGCCATCCCTACAATTGGTCCAAAAATATATACCATGTAAGCAAAAATAAAGTCAGATTCAAGGGCGGGCAATGTATCTAGAGAGGCCCCGAAGCCTTGGCCCCATAAGCTCGCTGACTCGACGGCTTTCAAGGATTGAATGATGATATATCCGTTTCCATCCGGGTCAAGATAAGGATTCAGGTAGTAAATCAGACGATCTAACTGATAAGGTTTAGCGAAGAGGTAAACCATTCCACCGACACACGCAATAACCATAGCGAGGAAGCCCAGAACAACAGGCTTAGTAGGCTTGGCAGCGATCACGAGCGCGATAAAGCCGCCGACGTACAAGAGAACGGCAAATTCGTACTCGCCAAACGCGAGAAGCAGGCAAGGGGGCAGGAAGTACGCAAACGCTTTGACGATCGAATAGCGATTGTTCTCCTTCCACTTGCTGAAAATTCCTGCGAGGGCGACGGTGAATAAGAAGGGGCTGATCCCAATAAAATCGATGGGAAAGCTTCCAATATCGAGATACTGGATACCATTCATAGGCTTTCCTTCTAGAAGTGTATAGAGGAGTATAATCAACGTGTTGAAATACAACGCCTCACTAAAAAGCTTCAATTTACTGTAATCCCAAAAGAGAATACCCACGAGGACGACTGTTCCGATCACGATGCCGAACAGTTGTCTCTCGATCAAATTTTTACTATCTTGCGCGATATGAAGCGAATATAGTGTAACAAGCCCGATGGCGATCAAGGTTCCTACAATCGAAACAATTCCCCACTCCATCCGCGGTTTATGCGCCTGATGGAGGTGACGCCCTACATCGACAGGATCACCCATCTCCGCAATGGCAATCCGAGTCGCTTCATCTTCCCGATATCCAGCCTCACGATAATCCTCGATCTTTTCGGCGAAATGATTCTCCAACTCTAGCGTAATGGCTGGATGAACCTCTTTATTCTTAATCTGACCGCAAACCTCTTTTATGTAATGCGCAATTCGCTTGTTTTCGCTCATATAGGCTGTCCTCCCAATACGGAGTCAACAGCGGTACGAAAAGATTCCCACTCCTGTTTTTTCTCTTTCAGATGCTTCTTGCCTTCGCGGGTGATTTGATAATATTTGCGTTTTCGCTCTCCTTCCCCCTCACTCCAAAATGCTTCCACCTTTCCATCAGACTCAAGGGTATGGAGAATGGGATAGAGGGTGCCTTCCTTGAGAGACAGCACACCATTCGAGCTAGTTTCCATCGTTTTGATCATCTCATAGCCGTACATCGCCTTTTGTTCCAGCAAGGTAAGAATGAGAATGACCGTACTGCCTTTCATCAACTCTTTGTTAACTGCCATAGCTACCTCCTTATACCTCGGATTTCGATACCTCGAATATCTATGCATCATTCTATCCCATAAAAGGGAAAAAAGAAAGACCTCCTCGTCGGGAAGTCTTGTTATATGTGCTTAGGACGGCATCGGGGTAGGAGTTGGTTTTCCGTAGCCTTGCCCATAGGTTTGGTCTATGTAGTTACGAATTTCTTTTGTAGATTTGCCTTCTTCTTTCATCTTGCCGGAAATAACGGCGATTTCCATGCATACGCCGCAGCGAGTGCCGTGGTCATCCCAGACGATGGAGCCATCAGACTTTTCTTCTTTGATGAAGCAGTTGCCATTATGCCCGTGTCCAGCACTTTCACCACAACCACAATAGCATGGAATGGATTTGAGCAGCTCACGGTTGGCCGCAGCAACTTTGTAGGAGCCAATAATGACAGGGTCTTGGTTGTCTAAAAATTTCGGTAGCTGATCAGCGGAAGCAGTCAATTCCTGCAAATCACCATTGGGGGCGTGCTGCGTGTGATCGCTATGATTCTGTTCAGCTTGGTCAGTAGAGCCACAGCCAGTAAGCAGAGCTGCGGTGATAAAAGTAATGGCTAACCATGATTTACGTTTCATCTTGGACATACCTCCTGCCAGTTATTTTATCATAATGAGATGGAGAAATTGTGAAGCTGGGAGAGAAGATGTGCACTTATAACATTTAAATCGGAATAAATCCTATTTACTTTTTAGGCTCCTCTCCGTATAATGAAAAACGACGAGAACGTAAATCGGAATCATTTTGAATTGGAGCAGGAGGAAATAGAGATGAAAAGAGCTATGTTGGCAGCCCTCAGTTTCATTACGGCAGTGGGGCTTGTGGGATGTGGGGCAGCGAACGAAACGACTGGTACTCCGCAAACTGGCAGTGACGCGTCCGGGAAGCCAAAAGTATACACGACAATTTATCCATTGGAATATGTAGCGAAGCGAATCGGCGGTGAGCACGTGGAGGTAACGAATCTGGTTCCCGCTGGCGTAGAGCCTCACGACTTCGAGCCAACCGCAAAAGACATGGTCGCTCTGTCGGGAGCAGATATCTTCGCCTATAACGGCAGTGGTTTGGAGCTGTGGGTAGAGAAGGCTGTAACCAACCTCGACAAAAACAAGACAACGATCGTCAATGCGACGGAAGGTCTCGAGCTGATCAGTGCAACTGAGCATGAGCATGAAGGAGAAGAGCACGCGGAAGAGGCGGGGCATGACCACGGGGACCTAGATCCTCATGTATGGCTCGATCCGATGCAACTGAAGGCGCAGGCAGAGAAGGTTAAAAATACGCTCGTGCAAAAGGATCAAGCACACGCTGTCGATTACGAAAAGAACTACACACAATTAGCAACAGACCTGGAGCAGCTTGATAAAGAGTTCAAAGACATGGTTACACAAGCGCCGAAGAAAGAATTCATGGTTTCTCATAGCGCATTCAGTTATATGGCAAAACGCTACGGGCTGGAGCAAGTATCGATCTCTGGTGTCAACCCTTCTGAAGAGCCATCCACGGCTGAGTTGAAGAACTTGGTGGAGCATATAAAAGAACATAACATTTCGTATGTGCTGTTCGAGACGCTGGTTTCTCCGAAGGTAGCGGAAGTGATTGCGAAGGAAGCTGGCGTGAAGACGGCTACGCTCAATCCGCTGGAAGGTTTGACGGAAGACGATGTAAAGGCGGGTCGTGATTACTTGTCCATCATGCGCGACAATATGAATACATTAAAGACTGCACTCCAATAAGTTTTCCCTCGAAAAGATGTCGCTTACCAGGCGGCATTTTTTCAATAGTAGGATGCTTGTGGTTCGGGCAAAATCGTAGTACGATGAAGGGAATCAAATAAGAACAAATCCGATTTAAGGGATGGATATTTCATGGAACCAAATAAACAAGAGGTGCCTGTCATTAAGCTCACAGGCGTCTCCTTTCAATATGAAGACAAACAGGTTCTCGATGAGGTTGAATTCACACTGGAACGCGGAGACTTTGTGGGTATCGTCGGGCCGAACGGATCAGGGAAATCTACGCTGATGAAGCTGATTTTGGGTCTGTTGACGCCAAACAAAGGGACAGTGGAGCTGTTCGGGCAACCACTATCCAAGTTTCGTGAATGGAATCGCATTGGATACGTCGCTCAACAGGTCGCGCATGGAGCGGGTGGATTTCCGGCGACGGTGCGAGAAGTCGTGTCATCTGGATTGGTCGGCAAAGTGGGCCTTTTTCGCAGACTGACGAAACAGCATCATGAGAGTGTACGGGCTGCGGTGGAGCGTGTCGGCTTGTTGGAAAAGCTGGATCAACGCATCGGCAACTTGTCTGGTGGGCAATTGCAGCGCGTATTTATAGCGCGAGCTCTCGTAGCTGAACCGGAGCTGTTGATCCTCGATGAGCCAACAGTCGGGGTCGATCAGGAATCGATCGATCAATTCTACAGCTTGCTTCGTTCACTAAAGGAAGAGAACGGATTGACGATGATGATCGTCAGTCACGATGTGGGAGTCATGTCGCAATGGGTGACCAAGGTGGCTTGTGTGCAGAAGAAAATTCACTTCCACGGAACAGCGCACGATTTTGAGCATAACCAAGAAAAAATCTTGCAAAGTATGTACGGTGATTCGGTCAGACTGCTGTCTCATCATCATTAAGCTTTGTAAATAGGTAAGAAAGAAGGAATATGCACATGCTTGCTGATTGGTGGCAGTATGACTTTTTGCGTTATACCCTGTTTTCAGGGATTTTAATTGGCCTGATCTGCCCTATTTTGGGCACGTTTCTCATTGTTCGTCGCTTGTCGATGATGGCAGATGGCTTGTCACACGTCACGCTGTCCGGCGTAGCTGCCGGGATGCTCATTTCCAAAAAGGTCGCCTTCTTCTCCGCAGTCAATCCGCTGTTTTTCGGGATGTTATTTGCGGTGATCGGTTCGTTGTTCATCGAGCGGCTGCGGAAGGTGTACAAAGCGTATCAGGATTTGGCGATTCCGATTATTTTGTCCGCAGGGCTTGGGCTGTTTACGGTATTGATCAGTATTGCAGACGGTTTTAATGCAGATTTGTATTCGTACTTGTTCGGAAAAATCGTGACGGTGTCCATCGAAGACCTGTATGCGCTGATTGGTGTGGCAGTTGTCGTTTTGGGGACGGTCTTGTTGATTTACAAGGAGCTTTTTGCGGTCTCCTTCGACGAGGAATTCGCTCGCGTCTCTGGCGTGGCAAGGCGCTCGATCAACTTATGGTTCATGGTGCTCGTCGCTCTGACGATTGCGGCCTCCATGCGTATTGTCGGTGTCCTGTTAATCTCGGCGCTGATCACGCTCCCGGTGGCTGCCAGTTTGCAAATCGCGAAAAGCTTTCGTCAAACAATTTTCTTGTCGATTTTGTTCGCGGAGTTTTCCGTGTTGAGCGGTTTGTATTTTGCCTATCTCCTTGATTGGGCATCTGGTGGTACAATTGTACTGATGGCAGTATTGGTTATGCTGGCAGTATTAAGTGTAAAGAAGCTGCGGGTCGCTTTCCGGTAAGAGTTATCCGGATATGACAAAAGGAAGGAGTGTTTGTCGATGAAAGTAGAAGAAGCGCTGCAAATATTGAAAGAACATGGTTTCAAGTATACCGGCAAGCGGGAGGAGATGATTCGAATCTGCGCGGCCGAGAAGCGATACCTGTCTGCCAAAGATATTATGGAGAGAATCAAGGAGCAGTATCCAACACTCAGCTTCGATACCGTCTATCGCAACATTTCCACTTTTGTTGAGCTGGGGATTCTGGAAGAGACGGAGCTGGACGGGGAAGGCAGATTCCGTTTGGCCTGTTCGACAGATGGACACCATCATCACCATGTAATTTGTACCGAATGTGGAAAGACTTCTTCTTTGCCGGGATGTCCGATGAATATCATTTCCGCTGTACCGGAAGAGTTTCAAGTGACGGGGCACAAGTTCGAGGTATATGGCACGTGTAAGGAATGTGTAACGCATTCGAATTAATCGGATAGAGAGGAGTGCTCGCTTTTGCGGGCACTCTTTTTTTGCATCTCCTTCAAGCGTGTATTTGCTATAATGGGTGGAAAATCATCAGTTACAAGAGAGAAGGGACACAGTCATGATTCCCCGTTATATTGTGGACTTTGATTTGCACACCTTACCTCGGATGAGGGCAGATGTAGCTGTTATTGGAGCAGGAATTGCTGGGTTGTATACGGCGTTGCAAACGAGTGAGTATGCGGATGTGGTGTTGATCAGCAAGAAGGGACTCGATGATAGTAACACACGCTGGGCTCAGGGAGGAATCGCTGCTGTAACAGCCCAATCTGATTCTCCTGCCCTTCATCGACAGGATACGTTAATCGCTGGAGCAGGTCTTTGCTCGTATAACGCTGTGGAAATCCTGGTGCACGAAGGCCCTGATCGCTTGCATGAACTGATTGCATATGGAACGGAATTTGACCGTGATGAACAAGGGCAGTACGAGCTGACACAGGAAGGCGCGCATAGCAAACGACGTATTTTGCATGCGAATGGAGATGCCACTGGGGCAGAGATCGTCCGCGCTTTGTCCAAGCGTGTGATGGAGCAGCCAAACATTCAGGTTTTGGAATATCATTTTGCAGTAGATGTCATCACGCAGGATGGCGAATGCGTGGGTGTCCTCGTCCGGAAGCCGGATGGCGAACTGTTTTTCCTGGAAGCGACAGCAACGGTACTGGCTACAGGCGGAGCAGGTCAGCTTTACCGTTACACGACGAATCCACAAATCGCTACGGCAGATGGGATTGGCATCGCGTATCGGGCGGGGGCCCGCATTAAAGATGTGGAATTTATCCAGTTTCATCCGACTGCGCTTTACTATCCGGGAGCCCCGCGCTTTTTGATCTCGGAAGCCGTTCGTGGAGAGGGTGCTATTTTACGTAACAGCAATGGTGATCGCTTCATGGACAAGTACCATCCACAAAAAGAGCTGGCGCCGCGTGATATTGTGGCACGGGCGATTGTCTCTGAGATGGAACAAACGAAGTCTACGTTCGTGTATCTCGACATTACCCACGAATCAGAGGAGCTTATTAAGCGGCGTTTTCCGACGATTTATAATTTTTGCTTACAATACGGTCTCAATATGGTGACAGATTGGATTCCAGTAGCTCCTGCTTGCCATTATATTATGGGTGGGGTCCAGACTGATTTAAACGGGGAGACTTCGACGAAGCGGCTTTTTGCATGCGGGGAAGCATCCTGCACAGGGGTACATGGAGCGAATCGACTGGCCAGCAACTCGTTATCGGAAGCGGTTGTATTCGGTCACCGGATCGCGGAGCGGATCAAGCAACTGGCTGATATGCCGAGCATCCATCCTTTCCAGGTTGTTTCCAAGCAAAAACTTCCCCAAGCGTTCAATACACGTGAACAACGATTGAAAATGCAAAAGCTCATGCTGCGGCATGTTAGTGTGAAGCGCGACGAAAAAGGATTAACGAAAGCATTAGCAGAGCTTGCACGAATGGAGCAATACTACCAGTATGAGCCTGAGAGCCTGGAAACGTTTGAATTCTTCAATCTGCTGAATGCTGCCGTCTTGACAACGAGAGCGGCACTTTTACGGGAAGAAAGCAGAGGTGGGCATTATCGTACTGATTTTCCGAATAAAGACGACTTGGTGTGGCGCAAGCATTTGATCCAGTCTGTAGAAGATGGTGTCCAAGAGGAGTGTGAGAAGCATGATGTGGAATAAACGGGAGCTTCAGCGAAAAATAGAGGAATGGCTACAGGAAGACGTGGGATTTGGTGATGTGACGACAATGAGCACGATTCCTGAATCGGAGCAGGGTGTCGGCATTTTATATGCCAAGGAAGCGGGAATCGTGGCTGGCTTGCCGATTGCGGAGCAAGTATTTGCCACGGTTGATTCGACCCTCGTTTTTGAGGCAAAAGTAGAAGAAGGAGCAAGGGTGGAGGTTGGTCAGCAAATCGCCGAAGTCAGCGGTTCGGTTCGTTCAATTTTGAGCGGGGAGCGGCTTGCCCTTAATTTAATGCAACGTTTGTCTGGGATTGCTACGAAAACGAGTGAATACGCCACAGCCGTCGCAGGGACAAAAGCCCGGGTTGTGGATACGAGAAAGACCACGCCAGGCCTTAGGGCTTTGGAAAAATACGCGGTTCGTGTCGGGGGAGGCTACAATCACCGTTTTGCCTTGTATGATGCCGTGATGATCAAAGACAATCATATCAAAGGAGCGGGTGGTATCGCACAGGCTGTTGCAGCGGCACGCGCGGTTATTCCTCATACGATGACAGTCGAGGTAGAAGCCGAATCGTTCGAACAGGTTCAGGAAGCATTGGCAGCAGGTGCAGATACGATCATGCTCGACAATATGTCCCTCGATCAAATGGTGGAAGCCGTGGAGTATATCAATGGACGGGCCGTTGTAGAGGCATCTGGTGGTGTGAGTTTGGAGACGATTGGTGACATTGCAAAAACGGGTGTAGATATCATTTCGGTAGGGGCGCTGACTCATTCTGTCAAAGCGTTTGATATCAGCCTCGATCTGAATACACGCAAGCGGTAAGGAGCGACCACGATGTTATTGGTGATCGATATAGGCAACTCCAATATTGTGTTGGGCTTGTATGAAGGCGACGAGCTCCAACACCATTGGAGAGTGTCCACAGATCGTAACAAAACGGAAGACGAGTACGGCATGCTCGTCAAAAGCTTGTTTAGTAGCGTGGGGCTTGGCTTTGAACAGGTGAGAGGCGTCATTATCTCGTCTGTCGTGCCGCCTCTAAACCTCACGATTGAACGTATGTGCGGGAAATACATGCAACAAAAAGCGCTGATTATTGGACCGGGTATCAAGACGGGACTGAACATCAAGTATGAGTATCCGCGAGAGGTAGGTTCCGATCGAATCGTGAACGCTGTTGCTGCGATTCATCATTATGGAGCGCCACTCATTGTTGTCGATTTTGGTACAGCGACGACCTTTTGCTATGTGGACGAGCGAGCGCAGTATTGGGGCGGGGCGATTGCTCCCGGCATTGGGATATCGACTGAGGCACTCTTCACTCGTGCTGCCAAGCTGCCGCGAATCGAAATCGCCAAGCCTGCAAGTGTAGTTGGTCGTAATACGATAGCGGCGATGCAGTCCGGCATTTTCTACGGGTTCGTCGGTCAGGTCGAAGGCATTGTACGTAGAATCATGGACGAATACGGTACGCGACCTACCGTAGTTGCTACGGGAGGGCTGGCAGCACTTTTTGCCAATGAGACCTCTTGTATCCATGTCGTGGATCAGAATCTAACGCTAAAAGGACTTCGTTTGATCTATGAGCGGAATCAATCATAGTGGATGGCGAACGTACTTGCAGAAAAACATTTCAGGATCATCAGCATCTAGGTGAGTCAGGGTTCCGCAGTGAGCGTATCCGAGCTTCTGACAGAGGCGTTGGATTCTTTCGTTGGAAAGGTTAGTAGAAGTAAACAACTTCTCCGTAGGGGAGATTGTTTCCAGAAAGCGCATCATCTCCTCGCCAACCCCTCGGTTCTGATAGTGAGGGTGAACAATGAGTAGATGAATAAAGCTGTTCTTAAAAAACGATTGATTGATGATGGCAAAACCGACGATATTCATGTCGATTAACGCCAAGTAGCAATGCCCGTGCTCGATGGCTTCTTTAAGTTCAGATGAACGACTGGTTGAACCGAGCACCATAGCATCAATCGTACAGACAGCAGGAATGTCTTGAGGAGTAGCTAGACGGATCGAGGTCATCCAATTCAAATCCTTTCTACTTGTAAATCGCTGCTAATGTTGTATGGAATGGAAAAAGGGTGTTAAACTACTGGTAGAGATATGGATAATCCGACATATAAATAAAGGAGCCAATACCGTTGCAGCGGCAAGGCTCCTGAGACAAGTAGCTGTGGCACACCCACGGCGCGCATGATTACAAAAACAGCGAACCCACCGTCAGGCGGTCAACCTTAGGCGGTGGGTTTTCGCTTGTTACGCCACTTTCTTATCCATCGGTAGAGCTTCCTGCTGCTAAACCAGAGGCTTAGCAAGGTTGCCAGTACTTTTAGGAAAAGGTAAAGCGTGCCGAGCGAGACCATCAGCATCACCCCCTTTACAGGAAGCTGTGCCGTGGTCTTCCACCGCCAGTCTTGTCTCAAGTTAAATTATACCATTTGAACAATCCCTATGGTGAGTTCTCTTGTTAGTGTAGATACGAGCTGGCTCGACAAAAAGAGTGGTATTCGGCGAGTAACATTGCTACTGACAGGTAATGATATGTACGTAATTCACATCCGTATATGGGGACAGAGAAAAAAGTTGAGATTTTCATTACTTTTCGTTGACAGCACATGCTCCACGCGCTACAATGGCTATTGTGCCTAGCAGAAAAGTTATGTCACATTGAACTTTTTAAGTTTCTTTTAAAAAGTTCTTGCGTTTCTGATGAATGCATGCTAACATATGAATTCTGGAAGGCAAACAAGCGGATCACTTTGATCCACTTCAAATATACGGATGGATGTCCGAGCGGCCGAAGGAGCACGATTGGAAATCGTGTAGGCGGTGTCGAACCGTCTCGTGGGTTCAAATCCCACTCCATCCGCCATCACTTTCTTAGAAATGGCCCGTTGGTGAAGCGGTTTAACACAGCAGCCTTTCACGCTGTCATACAGGGGTTCGAATCCCCTACGGGTCACCTAGCAAAACGCCCTGCAATCGCAGGGGTCCTGGAGGCTTAGCTCAGCTGGGAGAGCATCTGCCTTACAAGCAGAGGGTCGGCGGTTCGATCCCGTCAGCCTCCACCACTTATATTAATGGACAGGGAAAGTCAGCTAAAAGCGCCAGTTTTGTGGCAACACTGACACTCAGTCGTCCTGACTATCGCGGGATGGAGCAGCTCGGTAGCTCGTCGGGCTCATAACCCGAAGGTCGCAGGTTCAAATCCTGCTCCCGCAACCAAATCTTCTACTTGTACTTCGTTGAGTAAT